>CAZAMQ010000036.1:0-22990 GCA_964486225.1 uncultured Thermoplasmata archaeon
CAAGTACAGATATCACACTGTATCCAGGCTGGAACATGGTAGGACTACCCAGTGAGAGTGCTGGTAACCACGGTTTATCTAGTGAGATCACAAAAATAGGTTACTTCGCCTCGGTAGAAGAATACAACGTAGAATACGATTACAATCCAGCGAACTATACTTTCGAACCTGGACAGGGCTATTGGATCTACAACTCCGACGACGAACCGGTGATATGGACCGTGGATTACTGACACTACAACTTACCGTATAGGATAGCCAACACCACACGTCTATCAAAATCCTCAGTATCCAGGATCTGTAAGGAACTGGAGTCGCGGGGGCTGCTAGAACTCAAAATAAAGGGCCGTGAGATGCTGGTCGAGAGCACACTAGCCGGCGAGCTTGTGTGCGGCAGCGTGGAGAGGAGGGATACGTGACTACCGCGCTTAGTGGGAAAATCGCTAGGCCAGCTACCCGACGTCTCATATTACGAACAATGGATTATATAAGCTAAATTCAGAATAACACCAAAAGGTTAATAAATAATAACAATTATCATTATTATATGGCAACTGAAAGCATTTCCATAAGCGTTCCAAGAGTGATGAAAAGCGAGATAGAAGCACTTGTGGAATCAGGAGAATATAGCTCCCGGAGTGATGTGATACGCGATGCCTTCAGGACTTTTATGAGGATGAATCCCGAGAAGAAGATCAATGCGGCTGTGGAGTTATACAAAAAAGAGAAGGTTTCATTGACAAGGGCGGCTGAGATAGCCGATATGGATATCGAAAGCTTTAAACAGGAATTGAAAGACAGAGGATTGACTGTGACAACATACGACCACGAGGAATAAAGGGATGTGTTATCTTGAATACTTGTTCTCGATACTGATGCAGCATCAGTTATTGCCAAAGCTGAGATCTTTGATGAACTCCTTAAACTGTACTCCTCGCTCTGATGAAATGACACATAAAAATAGTTCTCGTTGAACTTGATATCGGAGAAAGGGATGTTCTCTTTTTTGCACATCTCTCTGATCCTTTCGGATCCGGTCCCAATGCTTCGACAAAACCTGTTTTTGTCTTCATTAGGAAATATCATCACCGTTAATCACTCAAGAAAGTTTCTCGTGATCTACCTGTAAGCCTTCTTTCTGTGCTCGACACTTAGCCCTTTGAAACAAGTTGCAAAGGACGGCGGGGATTGGCATCCCCTGACCCTTCAAATAAATTATGAAGGACGGCGGGTAACTGCTACCTTTTGCACGTGATTCACCTGCCGACTTTCGCACAAAAAAAAATGTAAGAGCGTATGCTCTTGCTCTTTTTGGAGATATTCGGCGATTATGGATCACTGGATGAGGCGTGGAACTGCCGAAATTTGCGTGCATAATTCGGCAGGTTGTTTCAGAATTTTCATAGAAAATTCTAAATATCGATGGAATTGCACGCAATTCCAGTAGAATCTGCTGACTTTTGCGAAGAGGGAGGGGATATTTGATGTCTGGATGGGTGTGATGAACTGCCGGATTTCATCCTTCGTTCTCTTTCGGAATTAGTCTAATTCCGAATTATCATTGGAAAATAGGATTTTCCAATTATGTTAGGATTAAAATCCTCACAACCATCAGAATAATAATTTATTCTGATTAGGTCTCGGTCTCGGACGCTCGAGACCAACCGGATTTGATAATGGGGAAAGGGTTTTTGGGGTTTTAAGCGTACTTTCAGTGAACCCTGTTGCTAAGTGTTATAAGAGTTTAAAGCGTATTCGTATAGGTTTTAAAGCGTACTTTCATATATCGCATTCGTTGCGTTTAAGATCAAGAAAGGGGTTATAAGGGCGTATTTTAACTTCCTGGGGGTCCAGTTCCATCCTCCGAACGAGGAGAGACGGGAGAGAATACGGGAAGGGTTGGGTTAATTTCTCAGATAATTAAAAAACACGATGTTTAGGTGGATATCAACTAGCATTCATTTGAAGATGCTGTATTGTATAATATGATGGAGATTATATTATACATGTTGTGAATTAAAATCATCTTTTAATGAAGTCTGGCTTAAATATTTTGTAATCCTTTTTTCTGCAATTTCAACATATTCTTTTTTAATATCGTAACCCACGTATTTTCGCCCAGTTTTTACCGCTGAGATCGCTGCAGTTCCAGAACCGATAAAAGGATCTAATACCACGTCATCTTTAAAAGTGAAAAGTTGAATACATCGGTATGGGAGTTCCTCTGGAAAGGGAGCGGGATGCCCGATTTTTTTTGCAGATTCCGGCTGAAAATTCCAGATACTCTTCGTAAATTCTAAGAATTCCTTTTTTGTAATCGTGTTTTCTTTTTCTTTAGAATCTTTTCTAGAAAATGTATCTTTGCAAAATACCAAAATGTATTCATGTTGATCCCTTAGAACAGGATTTGCTGCTGATTTCCAACTCCCCCATGCAGTTCCACCACCAACATTTTTGTCCCATATAATTTCCCCTCTCATCAAAAAGCCGATTTTTTGCATGATCTGAATAACATGTGAATGTAGTGGAATGTATGGTTTTCTACCTAGATTAGCAATATTTATACATGCTCTACCACCAGGAACCAATACTCTATATGTTTCTTCGAACACATTTTCTAACAATAAAAGATAGTCTTCCAGGGTTAGATTATCATCATAATCTTTACAAGCATTATATGGTGGTGAAGTAACCATCAAGTGAACTGAATCATCTGGCAATTCATCCATCCTCTCACTACTTTTACAGAATATTTTATTCAAATATTTGTTGGGGATTTCATTTTCAACAAATTCGATTTTCTTATCATCGATTCTCTTTCCATTGTATAAGTTGCTATCGTAGAACACACTCGAATCATGGTTTCTTCTACTGGATACACCAAAAGAGCTCGTGGACGTTCCATGATTATTATTTTTCGATATTCAAACCACCTCAACTTCATATAATTTTTTAAAGAAATCTTCCCCTATATCATTATAATCCTTACTTAAATCGAGTGACTTGATTATTTTACCTAATTTTGATTTTTTCAACATCGATCCTATAAAGATTCGTTCATCCTCTAATAAGTCGTTTACAATACTACTTAATTCATCTATCGAGTCAATTCTTAAAAATCCTTTTCCATCACTTTCTTTAGGATTTCTTAGTTCTTGATCTGCATCATCTACCACAAGTGGATTCGGTGTTAACGAAATAAACCTTTGAACTATCCCAGCTCTTACAGAACCATCTACTTTATCAAGGTAACTTGTAGGCGGCGGACTGTTACCAACTACTATATACGGGATATCATTTGATTCAAAATGGCTTCTAAATATTGCCCCCTTTCCAATTGCTTTTAAAATACTATCAGTCCGGTAAATAGAACCTCTACCTTTATGTTTGTCATAATCCGCCTCTATTTTTAGCTCATCGTCATCTGATAATTCCCAGTTCCAGATCAAAGACATTTTAACTTCAAATGCGATTTTGATTTGATTAGGTTCATATACTCTCCCTTTTATTCCTTTTTTAACGATGGCCATATCAGCAGCGGACCGAGACGTAAGGTCCAAGCTATCACAAACAACATTTCTCTTTACTTCTAAATCATCATATCCTGCCTTTTTTAAAACCTTCTCAAAGACCTCTGATGCATATTTTTCAGTAAAAACAGATACAGGTGCATTTCGTCCTTGGGGGGTTGTACTACCTAATTTTCTATCACATTTAGGACATTTTCTTGGTTTAGTTTTTTTGAAAAAAGCTTCATATCTATAATCACAGTTTGTACAACTGATAGTAGCCCATACTATCGCATCCGTCGATCTTATGAATTCCTTTTCTTTTTCTGTATCCCACATCTGAGTACACCAAGGGTGAATAGTATTTCTTTCTCATGGTCTAGAATGATATAAAGCTTTCCGAAACGACTTTTTATTGTATTATCTGTAAACAAAATTCGTCAACGTATAAGTAGTGATTTTTACAACGATTTTGAACAGAAAACTTTACCCATCCAATTTATCGTTATTTTAGTCCCAAAGTAGTTACTAAAAAGTTAAGGCCCATTTTCAATTTAACACATAATCGGTTAGCCAGCACCAACTTCAAATAATCTCGAAAAAGCTCACCTCAAATCCACAGAAATCGATGATCACATCTTTGGCAAAAAAAAAGGGAGGGAGGGTGATTATCGTGAGTCATAATCTGTAATGCTTCGAATCCTTCTGTTTCACTTCTCATATATACAAGGGTGATGGTCCCCTATAAACCTTGGGATGTTACTGCTTTGTGTGTTATTCTGTAATGAATATAGAAAGAACAGGTTGTAAAAATAATCTTCCTTCTAGATCTATTTTTCTTGAGGTTTTTGTTATCAAATGCGGTTGTTTTCATTATGATAGACGGTTGTTTTCATTATGATCTGCGGTGGTTATCAACCGCGTTTGATATATGAATCACCCACCGCATTTGATAAAATATTGGGGAAAAACAACCGCAAATGATAATGATTTTGGGTGGGAGTGTGCGGTTGATGATTTTGATGCTGGTGGGGTATTATGAAACACCGTTGTTGATAATGGTAAAAAAAATCGAAGACGACGTGAAACCCAAAGATGGTCTGATTTTAACATCTATCTTCTGTTTGAATGTGCCCTGGGACTCTTTATTTCAATCCCACTGTGGTCTGATTTTAACTGCAATCCATCTTCTTCAAAGACAAATACAACTTCTTATTTCAATCCCACTGTGGTCTGATTTTAACCAACTTCACCACCATCGCCGACCGGGTGACGGGCACATTTCAATCCCACTGTGGTCTGATTTTAACAAAGATAAAACCGAATATATACTATTCCAAATATCGAATTTCAATCCCACTGTGGTCTGATTTTAACTAAACGCCCCCTTCTCAACTGAGTAACGGTATTCCTTATTTCAATCCCACTGTGGTCTGATTTTAACAGAGTGTGTCCGAATTGCGGGAGACCCGTATCGCTAATTTCAATCCCACTGTGGTCTGATTTTAACACATGGACAGAACTCGATGATATAAGTAACGATTTATATTTCAATCCCACTGTGGTCTGATTTTAACTTCGTATGGAATATAGAAGATGATGCGGATTATCCTATTTCAATCCCACTGTGGTCTGATTTTAACGTCGCAAAACGAAAATCATTCGAACCCCAAATCGAAATTTCAATCCCACTGTGGTCTGATTTTAACACTTGTTGCATGTTTGTCCAACCTGCAGAATATAATATTTCAATCCCACTGTGGTCTGATTTTAACGTTCAACGGCACGGCGTACCAAGTACGGTATTACAAATTTCAATCCCACTGTGGTCTGATTTTAACAACTGTGGATGACTACGATGCATCCGGCGGATTTATATTTCAATCCCACTGTGGTCTGATTTTAACCTCATGGATTTGAAACTTAAAAGTACCGATGCTGAAGATTTCAATCCCACTGTGGTCTGATTTTAACAAGTTTATTGCCAACACACGGAACGCCCGATTTCGGCATTTCAATCCCACTGTGGTCTGATTTTAACAACGGCGACTCAAACGATTTAGTAAACATGATATTAATTTCAATCCCACTGTGGTCTGATTTTAACACGAAGTGGAAGTTGAAATCAAAACTAATGGAGATGATTTCAATCCCACTGTGGTCTGATTTTAACGAGAAACGAAAGTGACAGGCACAGATTAAGTAAATAATTTCAATCCCACTGTGGTCTGATTTTAACTTGCCGTCCACCGAGCGGGTGATGGACTGAGTACATATTTCAATCCCACTGTGGTCTGATTTTAACCACAAAGGAGTACATGTTGCCGTTTGCTGTATTCAAATTTCAATCCCACTGTGGTCTGATTTTAACTGCAGGGCTTTCAGCTGTGTAGATTGATACTATCTCATTTCAATCCCACTGTGGTCTGATTTTAACCAGTAACCCTCTACCAATTCTGGGCATAGTTTACAAATTTCAATCCCACTGTGGTCTGATTTTAACCCTTCCCGGTGACCACAATCTGCCACTTGTAGATTTTATTTCAATCCCACTGTGGTCTGATTTTAACATTTGTTATATCTGTCCTTTATTGCTTGACATTTGGATTTCAATCCCACTGTGGTCTGATTTTAACGTGGAATAGAAAATTTGGAGGGGGCGGAATAGATGTATTTCAATCCCACTGTGGTCTGATTTTAACGACGTTGAACAAAAGACTGTAGAAGCCTTAAACTTCATTTCAATCCCACTGTGGTCTGATTTTAACTACCCTTACCCATCCTCACTATATCTTCATGTAACAATTTCAATCCCACTGTGGTCTGATTTTAACAGGCTATGAATATCTAAGAAAGCTATTCGAAGAAGGCATTTCAATCCCACTGTGGTCTGATTTTAACAGGGTTTGAGATTTTTTGGACACATTGTTACATTTTTATTTCAATCCCACTGTGGTCTGATTTTAACCAAGGCCGAATAGGCGTGTTATTACTTAATGTTATAGTTTTTTTAACCTAAAAATCTTTTGTATATAGAGATTGATGTGAGTGAGTAATCGTCGATGTCCGGTTGTGTTTATCTATTATATACATCGACGACAGAAACATCATATGATCACATCGGTTTCGCCTTTTTCTATACCAATTATCTCTTTATCCATAAACTTTTGTGACCTTAGAGTATATATAATGATACTGTCTTCTTCCTTATTGATCATCCTTTTCAGATTAGACTTGATCTTGATGAGTTCTGCTTTCGTTACTTCTCCTTCAAGTGCACTGTTCTGTACCCAGTTTAAATACATCTTCAAATATTTACGTACTTTCCCGATCCTACCAACACCCACATCATATATTATCACTACATACATCCCTACCACCACATCACTAAGGGCTCGTATTCCTTTTCACCAAGAAAATGTTTAGCTAATTTATAAAGCTCCAAACGTATCAATCTTTTATAGCTAACCTTGCGGCCTAACCCACGATGTTTTATGGTTCGAGTCAAACGATCGTCCCATTCCTTGAGAAATTTTTTTCGACCTCTATCCGAAAGTAATATGTCGCCCAATTCACCTTCAAAGTCCCCATCGGATAACATATTTTTGTTTACCAGCTTTAAGATGATCCTGTCTGCAAGTATCGGCTTAAATATTTCACTCACATCCAGAGATAATGAAAATCGTCTTTCAAATGGTTCGTGCAAAAAAGATATCGTGGGATTAAGCTGGGTGTTGTATATCTCAGAAAGTGTACAGGTATAAACAAGCGAATTTCCAAAGCTTACGAGTGCATTCATCCTATTGTTAGGTGGCTGCCTGATGCGGGCACCCATCTGGAATTCAGGCGGAAATATCGAATCAAGAGCACGATAATAGATCTCCCGTATCTTTCCCTCTTCTCTCATCAATTGTTGTATCGAACCACAATAAGGTACCCTTTCAAGAGTATTTTCGATCTCTTCTATGTAAGTTTCCAACCCCTCCGTATTCCTGGTTTGATATCTCAGATTTTTCAGTATATTACCACATGCACCTTCGATAAACTTTTGTGCGAGTTCTAAGCGTTTTTCGGAATCAAGATAATGTTCAGCTTGCCTGACCACCATCTCACCACTCACGAGTGTTTCACGGGGATACAGTGTTGATTTATACCAACCGTAGTAATCGTAGAAGTGTACTGGAATACCTTTTTTTCCTAGATATAATATAACCCCGGAGCTCATGGTCAAACTACCGTAAGCATAGATCGTATCTATACGATCGACGGGCAAAGCACGTCTGGTGTTTTCATTAGTGAAATATATGGTGTTCTCTTTTCGTTCTAAACTTCCATCTTGTGTTATGTAAAAATCTCTCTTCATGATTCATCACCAAAACAAAATTCATAGTAAGCACATTTTTTACAGATGTTTTTTTTCTTTACGGGTGGTAAGGACCCGTTTACGATATCATGTATATTAGAGTAGATCGTTTCAAGTTCATCAATAACGTCTTCATCAAGCTCCACAGGCACTACTCTTCTGAGTAAAGGATAGTTGATCTCTCCTTTTGCATCAACACCGTGCCTCCGTAAGAAATCCAGATAAAAATAAAGTTGATATGAATGAGCCTTTTCCATCTTTTTAGATTTCTTGATCTCGTGTATGATCACACCGTCCCGTTTTTTTACAAAGTCAACGTTTATTGTGTTCAAAATTGAAACGTTCTTTTTGTCCCTAGGATAACGATCTTCGTGAAGATGTCTACCTATCTCTACGTTTTCTTCACCTCGTTCGAGTTGTATATTATGAGTGAATAGCCAGAGTTTACGATGGCATATAAAATAATAGGACATTTGAACCCCTGTTATGCCTTCGATAACGTTATTCGATATCACAATAGAGTATTATGTTTGTAAGTTATTATCTTTGCCCTATTATTAACTGAAAGGACACATTATTCTTATGTTTCACCAAAATGAAACAATAAATCTTACATTTCGAATTAATAAAACGAAAATTCTATATACATACCGTTCTATACCCTTTTAATCCAAGAAAATGTTAACCTCAATGGAGGTGAGAATATAAGAAGTAAGATTTCCGTGAGGAAGATTTCGGGCATGCCCTTAGGGTACGATTATCAATACTGGTTAGCCAGTATGCTTTTAGATCGATTGAGTACTGCCGATGGGGATCTGGCAGACTTCCTACACTCACACACAGGTTACAAATATTATACTTTTTCAAACTTAGTTTTGGAAGACAAAAGAAGAATTAAATCGGGACTGCAATTCAACAATGCACATTTCTTTTTGACTTCCCCGGATAAGACTTTCATCCAAAGCTTTGCCAGTGGTTTACTGCAGGCACCCGAGTTCAATCTTGGACACACTGAATTCATCGTCAAGACCATAGAGATCTTAGAAAACAAAGAAGTACCAACAAAATGCAGGATGAAAACATTATCTCCAATATATTTGAAAACTCAAAGGGAAATAGATGGAGAACTAAAAGAATGGGATCTCTATGCTAAAGACGGTAAATTCCATGAGAATCTACATAAGAATCTTGTTTCGAGGTATGAGGAATATCACGGAGATGCACCGGAGAAGGATCACTTCGAAGTGACGAAGGTGCATCACTTCAAGCCACGGCGGTACACGATAGCTGGCGATAACCGAAGGTGCTCCGAACTGGTTTTCGATGTTCAGGGGAGTGATGAGCTGCTGAAGTTCGGGTACGAGGCCGGGTTCGGCGAGAAGAATGCCATGGGGTTCGGCTGCGTGGAGGTGGTTGGGTGAAAGAGGATAGAATTAAAAATAGGAGGAAAGACAACATCCGCGAGGCTTTACGAGCTAGGGAATTCAACGAGCAGGAAACACTGAAGATGGGTTTCGATCTGATAGATTTCGCAGTCGGGCTCAACAGGAGGGCGAAGATTGAAGAAGATTAAAGAGGTTTTGGAAACAACTACCGAATATCTTAACCGGAAGGATATCGATTATGTATTAGTAGGTGGGATAGCGGTCATCGTCTATGGAAACCCCAGGACAACCGTCGATCTGGATCTGATAGTACAAATGGATGAAGAAGATATAGAGGATTTTGCTTCGTACCTACGGAAGGAAGGTTTCTTTTGCGACCCGAGTGATATGAGAGAAGCATTCCGTAATAGAACTCACTTCTCGGCAGAGGAGAAGGGATCACTCTTCAGACTCGATATAAAAGGTGTTTACGATTCCGGGGCAAGAAGGACATTGAAGAACAGAAAAAAGGTTGAGTATGACGGGATCATAATGTACGTCGCATCCCCCGAAGACACCATCTCCCATAAATTGTTATACGGCAGCGAACAGGACATCGAGGACGCTGAAAGCATATATGTTAGGCAGGATGATAAGTTGGATCAAGATTATCTTGAGAAAGTGTGTGAGGAGATGGGAGTTGGAGAAGAGTTGGAAGAGATAAAAAAGGAGACCGAGGAGTTGATGGAATGAGTGGGAACAAGAGGAAGTGGAGGGTGGATCGCGTGGGCGAGGAGGAGTGGATGCTCGTGGAACCTAAGGAAGTCGATGATGTTTACGAAGAGTTCGATACAGTGTGTTTGTTCATGGATGGTGGTGAGCCAGACAAAACGGAGAAGATGCTCGAAGAAATTGTTGAAGCCGCACCTACTCACATCGACGCCCTGCATCACTTGGCGATCCTCATGGATCATAAGGAGAAGAAAGAAAAAGCTAGAGAACTTTGGGAGAAAGCTGTCGAGTCGGGAAAGGAGGCTCTTCCGGAGGAGTTCAAAAGCGAACATAGGTTGGAATGGGGCTTTTTAGAGAACAGACCGTTCCTCAGAGCACTGCACGGATTAGCTACCTTCATCCTCCATGATGACGAAGATGTAGAGAGGGCTTTGGAGATCTATGAAGAGATAATCTCTTACAATCCCACCGACAACCAAGGGATCAGGGAGATCTTAGTGGATCTCTATCTATATCAGCATGAGTTGGACAAGTGCATCGAACTCTGTGAGAGATACCCGGACGACATGATGGCTGGAACCGCCTACGGATACCCGCTGGCACTGTTCAAGAAAGGAAAGAAAGAGAAGGCTACCGAGGAACTGAAGAAAGCTATCGAATATCTTCCCAAAGTGGCGGAAGAACTCCTGAAAGACGAACACGAAATACCCGAAACGGACATGCCCGGATACATCTCCATGGGCGGCTGGGATCAAGCCTACGAATACTGGCTGAGATACGGTGAGTACTGGGATGAGGAGGAGCTGGAATGGCTGGAGGGGTGTTTGGGGTGAGTGGAGATGTAATATATCAACCAACTGGAAACCCGTTTGTGGACGCAGGGATGTGGGCTATATGTGAATGGGTTGGAAAAGGAAAACCTGAAGAACTTGTTAAGGAAGACCTTATACAAATGACAAAGGATATAACTCATTTATATTTGACCGATAGTTGGAAAAAAAGTCAATACTCAATTTTTCCAAATAATCCCATAATAAACCCTTCTGTACCCAAAGAACTTAAAAATAAATCTACTTCTGAAAAAAACAAATACAAAAAGAAAAAATATAAAGAGTATTTAGACGGGCTTCTAAAGGGAATATCCCCTTTAAACAATTCTGGAAACTGTATAAGTTGTGGTCTTAGAACTGCCGACACACCTCGTACAAAAGATGAGATACCGTTAATTGGATCGGGGTCCTTAATCAATTACTTCCCTTACGGACAGTCAGGAGGGGATTATTGTCCAGCGTGTACTTTCGCAGTTCAGTTCTCTCCATTAATAATGTATTCTTGCATGAAACTACTACTGTTACACTCCGATTCCAACAAGGTAATGCGTTACTGGACCCGTAGAGCTATTCAGGACGTGCGTAGACAGATACTTAAAAAAGATTATAGCGGATGTTTTAACGAGAATTACATCAACCCTAGAAATGCTCTTTTTCACATCATTCAAGACGTTATTCTTAGACATGATGAGAGTTGGGATGAAACAAAACCCTCCATAGTTCTATATCATTTCACCAATTACATCAAGGGTCCAGATTTAGATGTTTATCGACTTCCAACAAATGTTTTTACCTTTCTAACCTATGTTAAACAACACGAGAAGTATTCTGACTGGATACAGATAGTAAAAAGGGGATATAAGAAGATTAACTGGAGTGAAGTGAAAGAGGAAGATGATTATAAGAACAAAATGAATACAGTTTATAGGAATTTGTTAGAAGGAAAGAGCATCACATTATACTTTATAGATGTAAAATCAAAAAAATCCTTTGGAGATTGGGACTTACTTAGTTTTTATCTAAAAGAGGTGCGAAAAATGGATGAAAAAAGAATTGCGACAATTAAAAGAGTGGGCGACAAGATATCTGAATATATCCGAGAAACTGAAAACATGAAAAGATTGGGACAACTTGAACGAGCTAATAGTTACAAGGACATTAGAAATGTCCTTAGATTTATAGTTAAAGACAGAGTTGGCAATAAGGAGGATGAGCTACTTTTTAGCTTGGATGAGTTCGTTGACCATCTGTTTCCTGATGGGTATCTCGGTTGGAATGAAACTCAAGATCTTCTACTTTTTAGAATTTATGAGAATCTACACGAATGGTTGGTAGAAACAGGTCGAATAGAGATTGAAAAAGAACTATCTAAAGAAGAAAATAAAGAAAAGGAGATGTGAGAAAAATGTCAAAAACAATTGTAGGATTTTTGTTAGTAGATGCACCACATTCAGCATTAAACAATGCTGGAATAGAGGCGAGCGAAAGAACAGAGAATATCGTTAGGGTAAAGACGATAAGACGTGGTAGAAATGTCTATCCATATGTTTCTGGACAGGCTTTGAGATACTGGTGGAGAACAACTCTTGAAACAAAGTTTGATTGGAATTTATCGCCTTTAGAAAAAGTAAAAGGAAAAAGTCAAGTTTTTACGAAAGCCAACCCTATCCAATATGAAGATGATGATGTATTTGGCTACATGCGGGCATTAAAAGCTAAAGAAGGAGGAACTGTAACAAGAATATCACCCTTGAAAAATTCCCCGTTGATTTCAATAATAAACCAAGTACCAACACAGGATTTTGGAGTAGCAGCTAGGCACGAAGGCGACCCGGTTCCATATGAACATGAATTCTATTCAACAATCTTGAAGGGTATATTCTCTTTAGATTTAGATAGCATAGGTGTATTTTCCTCTAAAGAGAAGACGGGTTATAAAAACATGTACCCAGATTTAGAGAAAATTGCCGAAAAGAAAAAACTTAAAAAGAGAGAGGATGATTGGTTTTTACCCAAAGAATTACGAATAAAAAGGGCAACTGAAACAATATCAGCTCTTCCATATCTTAGTGGAGGAGCAAAGCTGACTCCACACCTTACAGATGTTTCACCTAAATTTGTTCTTTTAACGGTTCTTGAAGGTGGAAATCATATTTTTATGAACATCGCGAAGGAAGTTGATAGAGAAGCAGTCATAAGTTTCGAAGCTTTAAAAGAGGTTTTAAAAGACTACTCTGACATCCTACTAACCGACATTTATCTGGGACGAAGAAAAGGTTTCATGGACGATATAGAAGAAGAAATCACAAAGCTTGTCGATGAACACAAAAATGAGAAAAGAAAATTCATATACGGTTCTATCAATGAGACAATAGATGACTTTGTTAAGGAAATCCCTAAGCATGTGGAGTAAGATATGAAAACCGTAAGAGTTCTAATCAAAAGCTGGACCGCTTCTTTTAGGTATCCAGGTTTTATTAGTGGTTTTCAGCCAACCCTCCCCGCACCTCCTATTAGCACAATTTATGGATTGATTTCCGCCGCAAAAGGTGAACTTGTAGGACCTGATGATATATCAATAGGGTATGTATTCAACAACCAGGGGAAAGCTGTTGACCTAGAAAACATATATGAACTTGGTTCTGGTCGGAAGGCTAAATCTAATGTTGTGAAAAGAGAGTTCCTCTTTAATCCCGAGCTTTATCTTTATATCAACAATCCGAACTATGAAAGATACTTTAAAAAACCTTACTACCCTCTTCTACTTGGCCGCTCTAGTGACCTTGCCTTTGTTGAAGAAATAGAAAAAATCGAGTTAGTAGAGAGAAAAAACGTGCAGCTTGGAAAAACAATTTTACCATTTGGACTCAAAGATGCATACGGGATCTTTCAAGCCCTCCCAACACATTTTACAGACAGCATCCCACGGAAGGCCATTGGAGTTAAACCCTATATATTGATGGACGAATTCTTTAACTATTCCGAGAATTGCTTGTACGATGATGATATGGGTTGGGGTGTATGGTTTCATAATGAGGAATAACGAATGGTAATACTAGCAAAACCAAACGAAAACCTATTGGAGCATACAGAAAACGCATTGAAGGTTTTTGAAAGCATTACTAAATCATATAATAATGCCCCAGAATTATGTGGCGTAGAGAATTTTTGGGAGCATCTTTTCTATTCGATTTTTTTTCACGATTTTGGAAAAGGAGCTGTGGGTTTCCAGAAAATTTTTGAAGAAGAAAAGAGATGGAATTATCGACATGAAATCCTCTCTGCTAGCTTTATAAATTCATTAGGTGAATTAGAATCCCTACACAAAAATGCCATAGGTCTCGCAATAATTACCCACCATAAAGACATTCTTGAACTAAGAGATAGATACAACACATTTCCAAGTCCTATTGGAAAAAATGAATATAAAAACAAGTTAAAAGAGCTTGAACCAAACTTTGAGGAACTGATGGGATATTATGAATACATCCCTAAGTTTAGTAAGAAATATTTAGGTTATGAATTAAAAAAACCTAGATGCTTAGAATCCATTGAAGAACTAGAAGACATTTATAAAAAGATTGTTCTACCGTATTTTAATGCCTGGGATGAGGGAAGAGAGACTATATTACATGGAACGTATGGTACTTTCTTAAAAGGTTTCCTTACCGCATGTGACCACTTGTCATCTGGATCAAAATATAATATTCTTAATCCGATTAGGGATATACAAGATATATATGAATTTGATGAGTTAAGGGACATACAGAAAAGAGCGATCGATACCTTCGGTGACTCTTTTTTAACAGCACCGACGGGTAGTGGAAAAACAGAGGCTGCTCTATTTTGGAGTGATACGAATCAAAACTGTCAAAAATCAAGGAGGGTTTTTTATCTTCTCCCTTATACTGCCAGCATTAACGCCATGTATAAAAGACTTCGAAAAGACTTTGTAGATAAAGAATTGGTGGGGCTGCAACATGGTAAGGCATCCTATTTTCTGTATAAAACTTTCTCAGATGAGAATAATTATCTCGTCGCAAGAGATAAAGCAAAAGCAATAGCAAGCCTGACTAAAAAAATCTATAGGCCTTATAAGATTCTTACTCCGTTTCAAATACTAAAGGCATTCTTTGGTGTGCGAGGTTTTGAGCAACAATTATCAGAGATGGCAAATGCACTATTCATACTGGATGAAATTCATGCATATGATGCCCATACAACAGCACTGATATTAGAAATGCTAAAGATACTTAAAACAGAATATGATGCAAATATATTTATAATGTCAGCTACGCTTCCTAATTTCATTAAAAATATATTTCGTGAAAACCTACAAATAGATTCAAAAATATCGATGGAAAAAGGTAAACTTAAGGATTTTACTCGGCATCGCATAGAGATATTAGATGGGGAAATAATTTATAACCTGGATAGAATTAAGTCTGACCTGCGTGATGATAAAAGAGTTCTAGTTATTTGTAATACTGTTTCGAGAGCGCAGGATGTTTTTAAGGAGTTATCTACAACTGTTCAGAAAAGCGCCCTTCTACACGGCAGATTTATTTTAAGAGATAGAGAGAGTATAGAAGATCATCTACATGAAAAGCAGTTGCTTGTTGGGACCCAGGCTATAGAAGTCTCGTTAAATATTAACTATGATATTTTATACTCTGAACCAGCACCTATAGACGCATTAATCCAAAGATTTGGGAGAGTAAACCGGATGGGGTGGGGTAAAATATCCCCGGTTTATATTTTTTCAGAAAGTTCTGAAAAAGATAAATATATCTATAACCAAGAATTAGTTGACCAAACAATAAATAGCCTTGCTGAGATAGAACTACTAGAGGAAGATATAATTCAAACTCTCGTAGATGATGTCTATAAAACGGGGTACAACAGAAAAGATAAAGAAGATTTTGAGGCCGTTCAGAGATTATTTAAACCATTTCATAAACGAATCGTACCTTTCATTCATAACAAGAAAAATGAAGAGGATTTCTATTCTCTTTATCAATCTTATGAGGTGATTCCAATTAAATATATGGAGGATTATCTTTTGGAAATCGAAAAGGGCAGGTACTTCGAAGCAATGGGTTATTTTACATCGATAAGTATAGGTCAATACAAGAAACTTGAGAGAGAAAATAATATTGAGTTACATGACAGTACACGTTTTGTAAACTCAAGATATGATAAGCGTTTTGGGCTAATTCTAAACGAAAAAGAAACTGAACAGCTCAACATAATTTAATCTTTTAATCAAATAAACAAAACGAAAAGATATAAAATTTTATTCTTTCGCCAACACCTGTGATACCTCACCACCCAAACCAAAACTTATATCCCCCCGCCATCTCATTGACCTACCATGCCCCAGGCGAATCTCGATGATTTTGCGGATGTCGGAAAAGAGAAAACCCGACCGAACGGCTTCGTCGTCGAGAACGGACATATAGTACATCCGTTACTGGTTCCGGGGAAGGTGGGATACAGGCGTTTTCAGGTGGATATAGCGGATAAGTGTATCGGGAAGAACGCACTGGTTGTACTGCCGACGGGTCTGGGGAAGACGATCATCGCTCTGCTGATCGCAGTCGAAACCCTTCACGAACAAAATAAAAAGGAAGCACCTGTGGACTTATTTTGTGAGCAGGAGGAAGCTCTGCTTCCTGCGGGGGAAAAAGACGGGAAGATCCTGTTCGTCGCTCCAACCAGACCACTTGTGATGCAGCATTACGACACCTTTAACGGGTTCATGAGAAAAGGGAAGAACATGGCCATGGTCAGCGGGAAGGTGAGACCGAAGGAAAGGGAGGATATCTATAAAGACGCGGACATCGTTTTCTCGACGCCTCAGTGTGTTGTTAATGATCTGGAAAAAGAAAGGTTTCCCGCTGAAAACGTTGACCTTCTTATAGTGGACGAGGCACATCGAACCGTCGGTGATTACTCCTATGTGAAGATATGTGATAGTATGGAGTGTCCTATATTGGGGATCACAGCATCACCCGGGGGAAAAAAGAAGAAGATACTGGAGGTCATGGAGAATCTAAATGTGGAGACCGTAGAAGCACGGACCAGGCGTGACCCCGACGTGGCCGAATATGTGGAGGAGATCAAAGTGGACTGGATAAAGGTGAAGCTGAACACCGAGATGGAAAACATCCGTTCGCTGCTGGATTCGTATATGGAAGAAAAAATAAAAAAACTGCAGGACGTGGGTATTTTGACCTACAAGAAACCGCACAACGTATCCAAGACGGATATACTCGGTGCTAGAAAGCAGATAACCACGAAATTCCGTAGATACAAGGGTACGATGTTCGGTGCTATACACAACCAATCACTAGCCGTTTACGCGTTCCACTGCCTGGAAACCCTTGAAACCCAAGGGATAGAACAGCTAAAGTACTATATCGAGAGGATGACGCAGCAGGACGATCTCTCCAAAAGCAAACGCTCATTCATAAAAGATGAAAGGATACAGCGCACCCTTGAACTCGCTACCGAGTACATGGGGATATCACATCCGAAACTGGATGTCCTGGACGAACTGATCCGGAAAGAAGTAGAAGGAGACCCTAACTGCCGGTTGATCGTGTTCACCCAGCTGCGCGATACGATACCCACCATAATGGAGATAATAAAGAAAACCGTAGCATCCGGGAGAAGGTTCGTGGGGCAAGCTTCAAAATCAGAGGGTAAAGGATTGAAGCAGGAAGAGCAGAAAAAGATATTGGACGATTTCAGAGATAAGAAGTTCAACGTACTCGTGGCGACCTCGGTAGCCGAAGAAGGATTGGATATTCCGGACGTAGATACGGTGATATTTTACGAGCCACTACCCAGCGAGATAAGGAATATCCAGCGCAGGGGAAGGACAGGGCGTACAAGCTTCGGCAAGGTAAAGGTGCTCATCGCAGAGGACAGCCGAGACGAGGCCTATCTCTGGGCAGGGGTAGCGAGGGAGAAGAAGATGAGAAGTTTTATCCATTGGATGGAGGCGATGAACTGATTGCACTCATCTGTAGCTATTTTTTTCATCACATCCAATGAATAACATCCAGATAGGACTAATGAGCTTGCAAACTTTCTACCCTCTAAGCATAAAAAAAACCCGATTTTCACAATTTTCCAACAACGTTGCAACAATTCGAAACCTTTAAACTCCCCTATAATTCTCATCTCCCATGAAAACACTCATCACTCCACTCGGCTTTCACACCGACCACGTATTATCGTTTTTGATGGCGGAAGGGTTTTCCAAGCGTGATAGGATAGTGGTGCTTAGGCCGCTTGAAAGGGAAGATGAGGATCGTGGTGAAAAGGCCTTTGGCGATGTGGAGAATTTGGTGAACAGTGTGGCTTCCGCTGCGGACCTGAAGAAGATCGTTTTAGATGTACAGGACATAGAAGAGGTCGTGCGGGGGATAGCGAAGGTGTTTGAAGATAACAAGGAAAACGAGATAATTGTCAACCTGTCCGGAGGTGTCAGGCGTATAATCGTCGGATTGACGCTTTGCTGTACGATATACGGCGACCGGATAAAGAAGGCATACTCCTACTGCCCCATCGCCCGGGACATCCAGGGGATCGAGTTACCGTACCTGAGATCCGAACTCAGGGATAACGAGCTCAACATCCTGCGATCAGCGGTACGAGACGGCCCGGTGAGCTACACCGAACTAGCCAACGCAACTCACCTATCAAAGTCTTCAGTATCCAGGATATCTAAAGAATTGGAGTCGCGGGGGTTACTCGAACTCAAAACAAAGGGCCGGGAGATGCTGGTCGAGAGTTCACTGGCCGGCGAGCTTGTGTGCGGCAGTGTAGGGTGACTGCTACCTGATTTTCGTACTAAGAACAGCATCAGGTCGCCACACCAAAAGACACGCACCATAAACCATAAATCTCCGTATGCCATTACCACCGCATAAACACGGTGTAAATCATGCAAGACGATACTGTAGAGATGACATTCAGACCGGATCTGGTGGGTAGGGAATCCGAACTAACGATGTTAATTGATTCTTTGGATTCAGTCGTAGATGGTAAAGGCTCCTCTATTTTCATATCAGGAGAGGCCGGTATCGGTAAGACAAGGCTGGTTGAGGAACTTATATCCAAAGCGGAAGAGAAGGGTATGAAGATGATAAAGGGCTGGTGCCTAGCAGAGGGCCTTGAACCGTTGATGCCCATACGAGAGGCACTCAGAGATGCAGACCTGTATCATCTGATAGCGGAGAGCCCCCCACCGAAGGTTATATCCGCTTATCTCATAAACAATTCAGGGATGCTGATTTCAAAAGCCGAACGAGAGGAAACGGACTTGGATCCAGACATATTCGCCTGTATGCTGACTGCTGTAGAGAACTTCATAAGCGATTCACTGTCCATGATGGGTGGAAAAGAGGGAAGCAAGCTCAACACCATCGGGTACGGCGAGCACGATATACTGATACAGACCGCCGGCAATCTGTCAATAGCTACCGTTATAGAGGGTACGAACAGTGAATTTTTGATAGACGATATGAAAAAAACCCTAGGGGATATCGGCAGTGAATTCGATGACTGGGACGGGGATATGGAAAAAACAAAAGAGATACAACCGAAGATAGGATGGTTCATCAAATCGAGAAAATATCAAGGTAGATATCTGGTCGATGACCCGAAGATCAAGCAGGAAAACCTATTCGACAACGTGCTTATGGGTCTCCGAAGGATAGCTTTAGAACAACCGGTTGTTCTGTTCTTGGACGACCTCCAATGGGCTGACCCGACCACCCTTAATCTGCTGCATTATCTTTCAAGGAATACGAAAAAAAGTTGTGTATTCATATTGGGTACGTACCGACCGGAAGATATTCTGAAATTGTCATCAACAATTCCAAATGTCGATGGAATTTACCAAAGGATTTCCAAAAATCAAAGGAATATCCAGGATTTTCCTGCAGATATCGTTGAAGGATACTACGGGAAAACGCACCAACTGAAGAGCGTCATGCAGAATATGAGCCGTGAAAGGCTTTTCAAAGAGATAAAACTCAACCGACTGGACAAATCGATGGTGGAAGAGTTCACCGCCAAAACACTCGGTGAAGTCGATTTGAGGGAAAGCTTCGTAAATCGAATCTATGATGAAAGTGAAGGAAACCCGTTCTTCCTCCTGGAACTGATACAGATGCTGGTCGAGGAGGAACACTTGAAAGAGAAAGACGGTGTGTGGATATTGGATAGTTCTATCGATGAAGTACACATCCCTTCAAAGATTTACGATGTCGTGGTCAGAAGACTCGACCGATTGATAAAGGAGGAGAGGAATTTACTCGAATATGCCAGTGTGGTTGGCGAGGAATTCGAAAGCAATATCCTAGGTGACATCACAGGGTTCAATAGGATAGAGTTGCTGAAGAATCTCAACGAGATCGAAAATATACATAATCTTATACACCCCGTAAAGAAAAAGTACAGATTCGACCACAGAAAGATACGTGAGGTGCTTTACAACGGTATAAACGAAGAGTTGAGGGCGGAGTATCACCGTATCATTGCCGAGAGCTACGAAGATCGTTACAAAGATAACTTGGAAGATGCTTTGGAAAATATCGCATACCACTACTACAAAGCAGAAGACGAAAGAGCGGTCGAATATCTTTTGGATGCGGGAGATAAGTCGAAAGATAAGTATGCGAACATAGAGGCTGAGCGGTTCTACCGCAATGCTTTGTCTTTAATCGATGAAGATGAGGAAAAGTTGTTTAGAGCGCACGAAGGTCTGGGAGACGTTATTGGTACTATCGGAGAGTATGATGATGCACTGGAAAACTACCAGAAAGCTTTGGAGATAGTGATCGATAACAAACAAAGAGCTAGGTTGTACGAGAAGTTTGCAGGAGTGTATATTGATAAGGGGGAATTCAAAAAATCAATTAAATACGCGGACAAAGGTCTCTCGATGACGACTGAAGATGATGTAGAGATGTGTAGGCTCCTGAACAGGAAAGGTTGGGGTTACATGCGGCAGGGTAACTACGACACCGCCATGGATATTTTCGAAGAGGAAAGAGTGTTGGCAGATAGACTTGATGAGAAAAAAGAAAGTGCACAAGCTTTACACGATTTAGGCACTGTATTTTACTGTAAAGGTGAATACGATGAAGGTAAGGATTATCTTGAGAAAGCATTAGCATTCAGAAAGAAGATAGAAGATGCAAAGGGGATGGCCGCATCGCTAAATAACATTGGACTCATATGCAATAATAAAGGTGAGCTGGACACGGCGCTGGATTACTACGAGCGTAGCCACGATATAGAGAAGGAGATAGGGGATAAACTACACATTGCTGTATCGCTTAACAATATGGGTATCGTCTTCTGGCACAAAGGTGAGTTGGACAAGGCGCTGGATTACTACAAGCGCAGCCTCGATATAGAGGAAGAGATAGGGGATAAACAAGGCATCGCTGCATCGCTTAACAACATCGGACTCATCTACTATTATAAAGGTGAGTTGGACAAGGCGCTGGATTACTACGAGCGCAGCCTCGATATAAAGGAGGAGATAGGGGATAAACTAGGCATCGCTGGATCACTGAACAACATCTGTGAAATTTACTATGATAAAGATGAACTGGATAAGGCACTGGAGTATTGCCAACGGGGCCTCGATATTCGTGAGGAGATAGGGGATAAAAAAGGCATCGCTATCTCGCTGACCAACATCGGACTCATCTATTGTATTAAAGGTGAGCTGGATAGGGCGAAAACTAATGCTAAAAAGGCACTCAAAATATCCATAGAAATCGGAGCTATGTCTGAAGAGGGCGAGAGCTATAAGGTACTGGGCATGGTTTACAGGGAACAGAAACGATGGAAAGAAGCAACAGAAGAGTTCGATAAAGCAATCGATATATTAGAAGAGACGGATAAACATGTGTTAGCAGAGGTACTCTACGAATACGGCCTGATGTGGAAAGCAAGGGGTGAAAGTGAAAAGGCGGTAGAGAACCATGAAAAAGCTCTACGGATGTTCGAGGAGATGGGGATGAAGCTTTGGATAGATAAAGTGAAAGAAGCTTTGGATAGTCTTGTAGGATGAACTGCTCGAAAATGTTATGAAGAGGGTTACTACATATTCGATCTTCCAAAAACCACGCTATCAGAAGAGATAAAACAAAGTATCCAGGGGATCGAGTTACCGTACCTGAGATCCGAACTCAGGGATAACGAGCTCAACATCCTGCGATCAGCGGTACGAGACGGCCCGGTGAGCTACACCGAACTAGCCAACGCAACTCACCTATCAAAGTCTTCAGTATCCAGGATATCTAAAGAATTGGAGTCGCGGGGGTTACTCGAACTCAAAACAAAGGGCCGGGAGATGCTGGTCGAGAGTTCACTGGCCGGTGTGCGGCAGTGTAGGTTCGGATTTATATGAATACACACCCTAAGGGAGCGTTTTAAGTGAAGGTTGCACATACCAACCGGTTAAGTCACACTTGCAGAGCGAGAGCTTTTACTTGTTAACTCTCTGAGAGTCGTGAGCTTTTTAAACAAAGAGACCACAAAGTACATATACATTAGTAAACAATAGTATACAACATGGCTACAAAAACCATCAGTTTCAGAGCCACAAACGCTCAAATAAAACTGATCGATGAACTTGTTGAAAAAGGAGACTATACCTCCAGAGGCGAGCTTCTTAGAAACCTTTTAAGAAACATTGAGGAGAAAGAACTTTCTGACAAAGTTAAAAAAGAAATCGAAATGGCAAGAAAACAAGAGGGAAGACCACTAGATGAAATCTTGAGTTCTGAGAACGAGAGATAAGGGGAGTATGGCAATGTCATATTCCTCCAAATCCTCTGAATACTACTTTGAAGTAAAGCAAAAATTCACAGGAAAGCCTACCGCCTTTCCAGTGCTCACTCGTTCAAAGAACTCGTGATTCATCGATAAACTCGAAGATTTCCCTACTGAAATTCAAGAGAGGATCAAAAGTAAATTAGCCGAGTTTAAAATACAAGTAAATTCATATGGCATAGATCCAAGACAACATAATAATACAAAATATATTGCACATGATCGGGTATCGAGATTAAGAGTTGGTGATTACAGGGTGTTTTTTGATATACCCAAACTCTGCAGTTTAACCCATAGGTTAGTAATATTTTACTGATTTTCAAC
>CAZAMQ010000037.1:0-22385 GCA_964486225.1 uncultured Thermoplasmata archaeon
GTTGAAGGGTAAATCTTTTTAATCAGAACACCATATTATGAACATGGATGGGATGTGTCTGACGGAGCATCAGGAACAGAAGGACGGCGCAAAGGGAGGTGAATTAGTTGGTATTACGTACGGAGATGTGGGTACCACAATGCTCCAGTGTAACATATGCACACCTGCGGACAGAGGAGAATATGTTATGATAGAACACCCCACAGCGGGAACCGTACTCGGTAGGGTGGAAAGTATTGAGAGAAGGACCAACGTATCCATCGAGAAGGCCATGGAACTCTCAGAGGGGAAGGATGTCGAGATCGAGGAGTCCATGATCGGTCATGTACATATTATCGGTTACAGGGACCAGCGAGGACTGCTAAAGACACCCAGCAACCCCTTCAGGGCAGGAGAGAAGATATACTTCGCCAAGGAGAAGTTGATAAGGGATATACTCGGCCTGAAAGACGACGATGCCGGTGCCTACATCGGCAAATTGAGTGGGCACGACATACCAGTCAACCTCAACATCAACGCCATCGCCCAGAAACATCTATCTGTACTAGCAAAGACGGGGAGTGGTAAAAGCTACACTACAGGGGTGGTCATCGAAGAGATGATGAAACACGAGGTTACCATGGTCATACTTGACCCTCACGGTGAGTACTCGTCTCTTGCCAAACCTGGTAAAGTGGAGAGATCAAATGAGTTCGGAGTTTACCCTAAAGGCTACGGTGATGTAATAACGGAGTTTTCACCCAATCCGGAGATCAATCCGGGTTCCAGAAGACTCAGTTTTACGTTTAAAAACATGAAGCCGACCGAGCTTCTCAATATGATGAAGATGTCCAAAAGAAAGTCAAATGTTTCCACACTGGAAGGCGCCATGTCAAGGTTAGAGACTTTGAAAGGTTTTTATGATATCAAGGATCTTATCATACTACTTAAGAAGAATGAAGAGGATGATGTGAGCAGTATGATACGTAACCTTGAAGAGCTTGACAGTAAAGGTCTGTTCACCGACAAAGGTACAAGGATGGACGAGATAGTTCGCAAAGGGAAGACCGCTATAATCACGCTAAAGGGCACACCACCTGATGTTCAGGGTTTCGTTGTCAAGAGGTTGTCCACCGCTCTTTTCGAGCTCAGAAAGAGGAACAAGATACCTCCCATGATACTATTTGCAGAAGAAGCACACAACTTCTGCCCCCAGCAGGGGAAGATAGAGTCATCCGAGATATTTCAAACCATCGCCAGTGAAGGGAGAAAATTCGGCCTGGGACTGGGGATAATTACCCAGCGGGCTGCCAAGGTGGACAAGAACGTGCTCAGCCAGTGCAATACACAGATAATTCTAAAGGTGACCAACCCTAACGACCTTCATGCCATCGAGTCTTCAGTAGAAGGCATAACCAAGGACATGACGGAGGAGATACAGCGGCTGCCCATAGGTGAGGCGATCATATCCGGGGGCGGACTCTCCGAACCGCTTATAGTGGACATACGACCCAGGGAGTCACAGGACGGCGGAGCGTCCATAAAGGTGGTTTAGACATGGTTTCCGACGAAAGATTGAGGGACTACCTTGACAAGACAAAGAGGGCACTGGAGAAGGTAGATATAATAGCACCAAAAAGATCACATCTGTATCCCATAGCCCATGATTTCCTTAAGATGGCGATATCATATTATTCCGACGCCGAGCACTTTTATAAAAAAAATGATCCGGACGACGCTTTCGCATGCGTCAACTACGCCCACGGCTGGCTGGATGCCGGTGCCCGGATAGGTCTTTTCGAAACAGATGGCGACGACAGTTTGTTCACCTTAGCTAGATGAATCCACTAGTCTCGCACCTTGGTTGTCGATATTTACTATGAACACATTATTGTTTCCGTTCAGATCCGAGAATATATCGTATAGTATATCCGTATCACCATCGAAGAAGACAGAGTTACCTATCATACACATACTCCCTTTACCGAACTCACGACTTTCATCAAATGCCCGTCTCACCGGACCTTTGATGAACTCTGTTTCTTGGGCAAAACGGTATGACATCTCAAGAAAACGATCAAAACCGTTATCAGGCATGAATTCGTCCATACAATCCCCCCCTATCATATTGATCCATTCTGTCAGTACCCCATCAGTAAGTATATTGGCGGTCAACAGTGGTTGACCCAAAACCGCTATTACAAGCTCCCTTTCAAGTTCGAATTTTTTTATCTCTCCATGGGGTGGTAAACCTTCTTTCAGCCTTACCTCAAAACCACCTACGGACTGAGCTATCACATCACCAAGGCCGGTACGGCAGAATATTTCTGCCTTGTGCGCCTCTCTCACCGCATCTTCCCTGGGATGCCCTGTCTCAGCACATACCGCAAGACCAGCGGACAGGGCGCAGGCACCGCTCATCCCAAGGCCTTGACTGAAAGGCACATCGGTGATTATATCCACACGACCGCTGAGGGCAAATTTTCTCATTATCTTTTCCACCAATAAAAAGGAAGTCCTATCACCATTGACAGTGATGATCCAGTCCGTACCTCCCACTTCGACTTCGGCATGTGCCCCTAGATCGATGGAAAAGCCGGCACCTCTGGAACCCACCATCTCAGGATTCAAGTGATTCTCGGATACCGTAAAGAATCCGGTTATGTGGGCTGGGCAGAAGGCTTTGGATGTCATGGTCTCTCGATATTGTCCAGTACCCTATCCGCTATATCCCTCTTTCTACCTTCGTACCATTTTCCGTCCCTGGTTATGTATATCCTGTTTACCCCTTCTCTAACATCTTTTAATGAATTTGCAATCACTACGTCTGCTCTTGCCTCAACCACCATCTCTTCAGCCTTCTCTACGACCTCATCTCGAGTGTCCGCAGCCTTGTATGCAACGAGTAACTCCGTTCTATCCTTTACAAACTCGATGAACTTGGGCAGCGGTTCCAGGGCCAATTCCAAAGATCGAGTGGACGGTATCTTGCTCTCATTCGCTTCCTTTACAGCAAAGTCAGATAGTGCGGCCGGTACGATCAAAGTACCCTGTACGTCATCTGCAGAGTTCATAAGCTCTTCCAGTGTGTCAAAATGTCTGCACGGTATCCAACGAGGTATTTCGGATGTTACATTACCGCACCAAAGCTCTACGTCCGCACCCCTTCGATAGGCCCTCCGGGCCAGCTCTATACCGCTCTTACCCGTTGCACGATTGGTTATGACACGCATGGTGTCTATAGGCTCCTGGGTTCTACCGGTAACAACTATCACCTTGCGGTCCGCTAGCCTGCGGTCAAGGGTCCTTACGACTTCGTCGACTATCTGTGCCATGGAGGCTATCTTGGCGGTGCCTTCATGTAAGTTTGGTCCCACGAATGTGATCCCTAATGATTTGAGTCGTTCTATATTGTCTATAACTACAGGGTGTTGATACATGCTCTTGTGCATCGCCGGGACTATCATTATAGAAACACCGGAGCCCATAGCCGTAGTCGCAAAGGTGGTCACGGGAGTGTCGTCTATCCCCATTGCGATCTTAGAGATGGTATTGGCCGTTGCGGGAGATACGAGGAAAAGGTCAGCCTTATCGGGAACATCTCCGCACAGGGACACGTGCTCCACCATACCGGTTATCTCAGTTATGGTGGGATTTCCACTGGCAAAGTCAAGGGCATAGGGATGTATGATCGTTCTGGCTGCATCGGTCATAACACAGCATACCTCCGCTCCTTCACGTATCAATTCACGTACGAGTTTAACGCACTCTACGGCAGCGATGCTGCCGGTGACAGCTACGACTATCTTCTTTCCCCGCAGGTCGGTTCCTTTAGACTCCCTTATATGATTAGACGGGTGCATACTGTACGAGTTGTAGAGCACGTTAATATATTTTCCCACATCATTCGAACAGATAAAGTGTTATCTCGACTGTTCCTTCCAATCCTTCGTCCGACCATGAAGATGAGGTTACAGTCCCGCTGAGTCGACTGCGCATCGCCTCTACGTCGTGGATCAAACCGTTTCTACCGATTATAAGGTCCGATACACCGTCAGATGACGCCCTCAGTATCCAGTTATACCGAAAATGCCTGTTAGCCAGGAGACGTATGTCATGCTGGTATGAAAAATTCTCCCGGGGGACGCCAATGCCTTCAAGGTAGATCTGTTCAAGGAGCAGCATACGAATGCTCACATCCATTCGTACCACTTCCTGCCCGGTCAAACCGATATAGCCGGTTTCTTCCACGGTAGCTCCGAGCAGTGCTTTTCGTGATTCATCACAGTAGCGAGAAAAATTTCTTCGCGAGTTGAAATCATCCCCAGGATAATTAGAGTAAGCAGAGATGATAGTTGATGCTATCATGAGGAAGACAAAGAAAAGTGCCGCTTCATAGAGTGTGAATACACCTCGCTTGTCGCCTCTCATCAATTCAACCTCCATATGTATATGGTCAGTTTTGCAAGGTGGGCACTTCCCGAACCTTCGGTTATTATTACCGACGAACTTTTAGCAAATATATCCTGTTCCGACGGTGTATTCATGGTTTCCAATGAAGTAGTGTAGCTGTGAGCATAATTGCTGTTGTCTTCGAACTCGATCCTATAATGAAATCTCAGCGCCTCCGGCGAATAGATATCCTTTATATGGGTGATGTTCAGATTCGATAACACTTCGCCGGTGAACACACCTGGGGACGATGTAAGATAATCATTACTTCTAAAATCGGTGACAAAGCTGTCGAGCCGGCGTGCCATATCCTCGGAACCCCTCCTTTCCAGATACGAGGCATGGGCACTGTAAAGGCTGAATGTGAATATGGAGATACCGATGATGATGGCTAGTAGTGCGGGGATATCCACGAAGAAACCTGCCACACCGTCTTTTCTCATAAGCATCGATAAGATGGATAGTTAGATAATATATAACCCTTTCACCCGATACGTCACACGGTGATGATCAATAGTATCACACCCATTAGCCCGCAGTAGATAGCAAAATAATAGAACCATCCCCTCTCTATAAGTTTTAGGAGTGCCTTTATGGTGAAGTATCCGACTATCATAGTGGTCATCACACCTATCAATAGTGGGAACAGGTCATCACCTCCGGAAAGATTACTAGCCTTAAGGATGCCAGAACCCAGTATGGCAGGTAAAAAGAGCAGGAAGGAGTACCGCACGGCAACTTGCCGATTGATCCCTCGCAGGATACCTCCGGATATGGTGAACCCACTGCGTGAGAGGCCTGGAATTGTGGCTATACCTTGCAAAGTACCTATTACCAGTGCATCCGGAACATTAAGATCTCCTGTTGTACGCACGCCCCTTTTATTCCTGTTCATCATCAGTATGCCGGAGGTGATCAGAAGAGCGATGCCGACGGAACGTGGTTGGCTGAGGATTCCTTCGTAATAGCGTGATATGACCAGGCCGAAAATAGCGGTAGGTATGCTGGCGATAATTATCGATATGGCTAGGCGGCGTTCGGGAGTGATGGTAAAGGCAGATAATCCCTTTGAAGGTAGATCGTCCAGGGCGTTTATGAATACTGTAATAACGGTATAAACTTCCTTACGAAATATGAAAAGTACGACTGCGGCACTTCCGAAATGTAGGAACACATCGAATGCCAGTGAGGGCTCTAAACCAAGATAATGTCTACTCAGTACCAGATGGCCGGAGCTGCTAACAGGTAACCATTCGGTTATACCTTGAATTATACCAAGGACGATAGCCTGCCAAAGGTTCATGTTGCACAATCGTGATACGGATAATACCTTTTTCGGTCAGTATGTTTCGAAATATCCCACGTGGAAATCATCCTTGAATTCCAAAGAGTCGCTCTCCAGATCCTTCATCATCACACGGCTCCAGTTATCTTTATTGATTGTATATCCCATCCCTTCCAAAAGCTCGTGATAATTCGGATTGACATAATATATCACTATGAATTCTCTGTCTGCGATAGCTTCGAGGGATCCCAAGATATCTACCAAGCTATTTTGGTCCCGGGTGGCCAACTCACCGCAGTCTAACTGTTTTCTGCGTTTATGATACATCGCATATCCGACTTTTTCATCGTCTTGATAAGCCAGTTTTACGTCATCGTTATTGGGCCAGCCCCTTGCTTTTGCCATCTGCCAGTAATCGTCTTCTCTTACGGTCAATCCATGTAGATTATCCACACTCTGAGAATACAGCATTTTTACATAATCCGGGTCCTCCTTTTCCCGGAATTCCAGTTTTGCTTCTTTGGGCTCCACCTTCTTGAATGTTGTAGGATAGACATGCACATCTTTGTATCCTAGTTTAAGATATAGATCGTACGCGACTAGTGAGCGTGAAGTCATGAGCAGTGAGTAACGTACGCCTTCTTCCATCATCCTTCGGTGTGCCTCTTCCATCAGTTTCCTTGCGGTACCCAGTCTGGAAGCCGAAGGTCTGGTGCAAACGTTCCTGATCCCTCCTACTCTGATCGTTCCCTCGGAGGTTTTCATCCTGGGGTAAAGTAATCCTACTGTTCCCAGTATCTTACCGTTCTCGCAGGCGTACAGCTCACCCCCCCAATCCGGCAAACGAGAATCCGCAGCCACCATACTAGCTATATGTTCACGCGAATAAGCGTGGTTGAAGCACGCTAGGGTGAGTTCGGACATCTGGGCATCGTCTATCTGGTCGTAGGTGAGTATGTCCATGGTGGAACAAAGTAGTTTCACTTATAAAAGATTATATGACTATCAACTATCACAAAACTTTGTTTCTACGCGTCCATGGGGTTACAATACCCTTATCATCAGTACGTACAAATTATATTTCGCAGATAACTCTTCCTCCGGTAAAGACGATAATCTACTAGATAGCAAATAACGGTTTTAATGCTTTTTAACAACAACTCTAGTATTACTAAAAATTTTTCAACGATTCTAGACTTATTATTTAATAAATAAAGGATGATCGATCGTTTTCCATCGCCCAGTTTCTTTCTTCATTTGCCATGGGTACGAGTATGGTATTCCTCCATGGATTCGCATCATCTTTGATATAGATGCTAGTCTTTTTCATATCTTCCAGAGCTCTTTTCTTTGCTGTACTTCTAAGTTTGATCGGAGGGCCATATGGCAGTCTAAATTTCGATCTGTGACAACTACTTATCACAAATAGCGGGTTTTATGACAATCAACTATCACAAAACTGCTTCACCCGTAAAATTATTATCTGTTTACCGACTATCTATCGATATGTCCGAAGTATATTTCGCCGGTCTGTCGTCCTCCAGCAAGGATGATAATCTACCCAGTAGGATCGAAAGGCTGTTTCACAAAGCGAGTGAGGGAATGGATCACAATGACAAATTCGTAGCGGTTAAACTCCATTTCGGTGAACTCGGTATCGACACCTACATGCGGCCGGTTCGGGTGGCCCCCATCGTTAAGGCGATCAAAGATGCCGGTGGCAAACCGTTTCTCACTGATTCCAACACACTATACAGAGGGAGTCGTGGGAACGCTGTCGACCATCATGTTACAGCCGCTAAGAACGGTTGGTTGATGCCTGTAGTCGATGCGCCAGTGATCATAGCTGACGGGCTGCACGGCCATGACTTCTACAAACAGAAGATCGATGGAAAACACTTCAATGAGGTGAAGCTCGGTACCGCTATACAGCAGGCGGATTCTATGGTTTGTGTTACACACTTCAAGGGCCATGGGATGACCGGTTTTGGAGGGACACTTAAGAATCTGGGTATGGGCTGTGCCTCTCGGGCTGGAAAATTGATGATGCACTACAACGTCAAACCATTTGTTGACGAGGAAAAATGCATATGCTGCGGTAAGTGTGCCATATGGTGCCCGGCGGACGCGATAACAGTGGAGAAATACGCCAACATCGATCTCGACAGTTGCATAGGCTGTGGGGAGTGCAGGATAGTCTGTCCTGAAGGAGCTGTGAAGGTTAAGGACTCGTCCAGTAACGACGAGTTACAGGAAAAAATAGCGGAGTTCGCTCATGGTGCATTGATGGGAAAATACGACACTTCCGTATTCTACAACTTCGTCATGGACGTTACACCAGAATGCGACTGCCCTCCGTGGCGTAAAGGACCACTTGTGGCTGATATCGGTGTGCTGGCATCACGAGACCCCGTAGCGGTTGACCAGGCAGCCTTCGACCTTGTGAAGGATGCTGTCGGTAGCGAGCACGAAGCCGGGACCGACAAGTTCTGTGAAGTACATGGTATCGACAGTTCGATCCAGTTGAAACACGCCGAATGGATTGGGATGGGTGAGAGAAAGTACGAATTGGTGGATATAACTGAGGGGGTCACCGGTACGTGAATTTTTTCTTTGATGCTATCAGGTAGAACAATGCAAGCAGACCGGCTATGAAAGCAAAGAGATGCCCATTCAACATATCGAAGAACATACCGATAGAGATGATGAAGAAGGCACCGCTCCATGCGGTCCTCTTCATTAAAAAAACACCTATGCCCACACCAAACCTGGAGATGCCCAATAAGAGGTATACTATACCAAGGATAAAGGGACTGAAGTCCGTTATCAAAGATTGATCGTCCAAAACAGATAGGTTCCAACCCTCCATGTAATCCAATGCCATCACAAATGCTACTAGGGCTAGTAACAGGATGTAAATACCGAGAATAGTTATGCCGAGGGGTCTCTTCTTCTTCCGGCCCATTGCATGGGCAATGAAAACCGTTTAATTATACTTTTCTGAGATGGTAGAATCCTGCGTTCATGTCATCTTCCGAGCTTTATCTTCTTTACGCTGTAAGCAAATAATGATAATGTGATTCCTACCGTAAGCGACAAGAAGGCGAACCCGGGAGTATCATTTTTCGGTGGCGGTGCCTCCTCTTCCGTCACCTCGACCACCGCATACAGTTCTCCAACCTGTATCAGGAACTCTCCGGAAGTATCGAAGGTTTGTGTCCATACTTCAGTAGCTGTATCGTTAGCAGGGATATTCAGCGTATACCTCTGAACACCGTTAACATAAATATCTAGTTCTGCAGACTCGTTGCCGAGATTGGTAGCGCCTACCTCTATGGTCACTGGTAACGGCGCATCTCCCGCTCTAGGAACTACATCCAGGGTGATGTTCTCCACCCCTTTCGGTACCGGCATCGGCTCCGGAGGCGGCGGTTCGTCGTATATCTTAAGGACGGTCACTTCCGTTATAGCATCTACTGGTAAGTCGTCAAAATAAACACGTATCCTCGCACCGTATGTTCCGGGTTCTAAATCGTAGGTATTATCTCCGGGAATCGTTAGTCTGAATTCCGAATCTACCAGCTCTACGTCCGTCGTCTCGAAAAATGTCTCGTTGCCTTTGAACAGTGTAGCTATGACAGAGTGATCGTCTGTGTCACGCAGAGACCGTATGACGTGATAAGGATATTCTTCCACCACCCTTGCGCGTACGCTAAGAGATATCGGATCTCCGGGGACTACATTTCGCGGTGCGTTTATGGAGCCGAGCATCAGCCTGGCCTCTGTGAGTTTTCTTCTCCAATGATCGTCTGGGAACGGATAACCGTCTTCCTGTGTCCATCTCTCGTACTCAATTACAAGATTAGCTGAGTCGTGGCTTACAAGTTTGAATGGACCGTGGGTGATCCAGAAGTGGTCGTGTTCGTCGTAGAATGCACGCATAAGTTCTATGTCCCCGGAATCTCCTCCGGGACTCAGCGGTATCGGACTGTTTCTGCCGGCTTGTAGATAAGGTGGTACGAACTCCACATCCGCCATATTCGCCAGGGTAGCCGAGTAATCCACGCCCTGCGCTTCGCTCAACCAGTGTACCGTGTTAGCACCTGCAACCTCTGACCAAGAGTAGGAATAACCCAAATACGTATCATCGGGTGCTAGCTCAGTCATCTCGCCATCTTCGTCGAGTATCATCTGCGAGACTGCCTCGTACTGCTGCCAAGGTACGTCCGGCATCCAGGCATAATAATCCGCTATAACACCATCCATGGGTGAGTGAAAGTCGCCGTAAATCGTTATAGTACCTTCGGCCTCGTCAAAGACTATCCCAACAATGTTGTTATAATATGTTTGCCTTTGTACCCATGCACCTACGAAATAGCGTTGACCAGCATCTGTTTCCCAGCAGAGCTGCTTACTGAAACCATACCATGCTACCAAATCCTGCATGGTAAACTCATGGCCGGTGTGCCATGTTCCGAAATACCATCCGTACTCGACGGCGGTTGCTGCTTTAACATCCGACCCGACCTCGTACCACTCTTCATCAAATACATCATAATTTACAGCATCAGCAGGCACTGTCAAATTCCTTATCAATTCCCCGTGCTCGTCGAATTCGTAATCTCTGTGGACCTCCGTCCACTCCGCCCTCATACCCATAGGCACACCCTTTACAGGATTTGTTGCAGTGGCGAAGTCACGGGTTATCCTCGCTTGCATCAAATTGTAGTCATACTTGAAGCCACCTATCTCGTTCCAGTAATCCATCACAGGCATGCCTGGGCAATATGCAAACGTGAAATCTCCGTCGATTGTTTTGATGGTTCTGGGTGATAATATGTCCGACCAACCCACTACTCGATCCCCGATAACTTCAACAACATTTTCCCTGTTCAATAGGATCACATCCATCGGGGTTGATATGAACACACGGATGCTCTCGTGGACACCTCTGTCAAGGAGTTCTTGTAACGCCTCCCAGTAAGCATCCTCGTCTGGCAATTGCCCGGTCATGAGCGGGGTTGCAAGATCATATAGTTCTTCAGCTGCAGGATGGTCCTTACTCCATGAGTATCTTGCATCTATATCGATATACATCTGGTAATAATCTCCAGGCATATACGGATAGTAGTGCGTGTACATCTGAGCGCATAGATTATGCTGGTATGCCCATGCCGGTGAATTGATCCATCCTCCGGTATAGAAGCCCCACTCCATGTAGGCTGCATCTGTAAAGAGCCAGATATCAACCAACTCTCTGCCACCTTCGTGTCTGTGCACCTTTATACCACACTCTTCAAGCCGGTCGCTGAACCAGCGTCCTATCCGAAGGCGTCTGTCATCTGTTCTGATGAGACCCTCGGTCTCGACATCCTTCCACTCTCCACCCGGAGTTCGGTACTGCCAGTAATCGGTCGGTGAATCCGCAGGCGGTCTCAAATCGCCTTCAAGATCGGGATGGTTCATGGCATCTGTCATGGCATCCTGTATCATATCGCAGACTGTATCGAAATTGCCGGAGTAGCTTATTCCACGTGCATCAATCAGAGGTTGGAAATAAATATCCCAATAGATATTTCTCTGTCCGATAGCTGCGTACTGAGCTATGGCGTAACCATCATAGATCTCTTCTACTACATGCTCCCGGTTAATCAAGAAGTTAGTGGCGTAGCGTATCTCGCGTATCGCCCACGGATTGAAATAATCCAGATCTCCGTCGTTGTTGGTATCCACCTCGGCGTACCCACCAGTGGTCGCCGGATTAAAGAACAAATTATTGTAGCTACGATAGTTTTCCAGAACTTTCAATTGTGCTTTCCACTCATCGCTGATACCATCGTATACCGGACCTTCGATCGTTTGAATGAATACATCCAGAGTGCCAGTGGCGGTATCTACAATACCGACTGATTGGTCCATTCTCACTTCCAGTCTTATGTGTTGTACGTACCCATCCTCGGAAGATAATTTTCCACCTTCACCCCCGAGAGCAGTACCTACAACGCTGAACAGTAGTATCGCTGCAAGGAGTACGCTAAGTACCATCGCGAACATTTTGGTTCCTCCGACCTTTTTTTGCATTTTCATCACACTCCTAAATGGTTTCTTTTTACTATAGTTGAATAATACTTAGCTTCTCAGTGATATAAGTAATTTCCGTGGAATTATTGATGTATATAACCTCACGAACCCTTCGAAATATTTATCACCCTAATCGTACATAACCCTTATCGATAACATGACATACCTATTCTCAGTGGATATAGAAGGTGTCTCCGGAGTCGTTTCCGTAAAGCAGACCGATATGGAATCAAAGGAGTACAAGACCGCAAGGATCCTGATGACAAAGGAGACCAACGCCGCCGTGATCGGTGCCTTTGACGGCAAGGCGGATTCCGTTGTTGTCACCGACGGCCACGGTAAGATGCGAAACCTGGACATCGAAGAGCTGGACGAGAGGGTAGAGATATACCTGGGAAGCCCGAAGCTCCACTCCATGATGGAAGGACTGAACAAGGACATAACCGCCGTGGGATTCATCGGTTATCACGGCTCGGCAGACAGTTTCGGCACACTCGCTCACACCTATTCGGGCAGGGTCGTCGATAAGGTATTCGTGGGTGACAGGATGGTCAGCGAGTTCGCCCTGAACTCGTATCTTGCCGCACAGTACGACGTACCGGTATTCTTCATCTCCGGTGATCAGGAAGCGGTCCGGGAGGCAAGGGAACACTATCCGGATATACCGTATGTTATCTCCAAGTATGCTACGGGAAGATACAGTGCAAGGTGCAGGCACCCCAATGTGGTAAGGGAGGAGATAAAGACCGCTGTTAAAAAGGCGGTTGAAGACGGCACAGGCAAGATATTATCTCCGGAGGGCGGTACGATAAGAGCCCGGTTCACCGACCCCGGTAAGCTTGACAACCTTGAGCTGCTGCCCAGTGTGGAACGGTCGGGGCCCAAGGAATTCGTCATCGATACAGGGGATTACGAGACGAACTACAGGGTGTTCAGGGCGTGCACCATGCTAGCCACCTTCGTGTCGCAGTGAAGTGCATGGGTGCAGAACGTTAAAATACCCACCAATACCTTTACGGAAACATGCCCACCGCAGCCGATCGATTGCTGGATGCCGTAGACGAAAAAAAGAATCCGTCAGTAGTAGGACTGGACCCACGCACGGAAAATATACCCGAACACATAAGGACGGAGGCTGTCTCACGATCAAGTGAACCCCTGGAGGCGGTTTACAGGGCACTTGTCGAATTCAACAAAAAGATCATCGATACTGTGGGCGATATAGTTCCCGCTGTAAAGCCACAGATGGCATTTTACGAGCAGTACGGTCACTGGGGCGTCAGGGCCATGGAGGAAACCATAGCCTACGGTAAGGAGCGCGGCCTTTTCGTCATCGTGGACGTGAAAAGGAACGATATCGGCAGTACCGCAAAGGCATATGCCCACGGTCATCTCGGCAGTGTGGAACTTCCGGGCGACCACTTTGTCACCACATACGATGCGGATATGATCACGGTGAACCCATACCTGGGTACCGACGGTATAGAACCCTTTATCAAAGTGTGTAAGAAACACGATAAGGGTATCTTCGTTCTTGCAAAGACTTCGAACCCTTCATCGGGAGAGATCCAGGACCGAAATTTGCAGGGAGGCAGGACCGTCTATGAAGAGGTATCCCACCTCATAAGGGACTGGGGCCGCGAACTCATAGGTAAAAGGGGTTATTCGTCCGTGGGTGCCGTAGTAGGGGCTACCTATCCTGAAGTGGGTGAAAAACTAAGGAAGATCATGCCCAACGCCATATTTCTTGTCCCGGGATACGGTGCTCAGGGGGGCACCGCAGAGGACGTTGTAACATGTTTTAACAACGATGGTTACGGTGCGGTGGTAAATTCATCCAGGGGGATCATCTTTGCCTATCAGAAAGAACCCTACAGTAGGGATCATGGAGAGGAACATTTTGCTGATGCCGCAGGGGCTGCCGCTTTGGACATGAAAGAGGAGATACTGGGGGCTCTCGACTATGCTAATAAACTTCCGGATAGATGGTGAGACAACATTCAGTTTTTTACACCTGCGAATCCACGTGATGCCTTTTTCCAAAACACTTATATCCACTATCAGGAATCGAACTTGAGTGAAAAAAATGGCAGATAACAATTTCGTGGAAATCAAAGAGATACTGGACGGGCATCATACAGGAAAAGAAATAGGCATCCGCGGTTGGGTACACCGGACCCGCAACATCGGCAAGATGATCTTCCTGAATGTTCGAGACTCAACCGGAGTCATTCAGGCTATGGTGTCCGATGATGCCAGCGATTCCTTCTATGAGATCAAATCATTACTGGTGGAATCTTCTATAAAACTATGGGGTGAGGTGGTGAAAGATAAGCGTGCGCCGGGGGGTTACGAACTCAGGGTTTCCCGGGCGGAAATCGTCCATCCCGCCGACGTATTTCCCATCCAGGAGGACCACAGTGTGGAACATCTTCTCGACAATAGACACCTCTGGCTCCGATCGACCTACATGAGAGACATACTCACGGTACGTTCAACTGTTTTCGGTGCGGTCCACGAATATTTCAGGGGAGAAGGTTACAAGGAATTCCAATCGCCGATTTTGACGCCGCTAGCATGTGAGGGGGGCTCTACCCTTTTTCCCGTTAAATATTTCGACGATTCTGTTTACCTGGCACAGAGCTGGCAGCTGTATGCGGAAGCCGCCATCTTCAGCATAGGAAAGATATACACGATAGCACCGAGTTTCAGAGCTGAAAAATCGCGTACGTCAAGGCATCTGACTGAGTACTGGCATGCAGAGGTTGAAGCTCCATGGCTGCAGTTCGACGGCCTCCTTGAACTTGCCGAAGGGATGGTCTGCAGTGTGACGGAAAAGGTGCTCAAGGAGAATGGCCAGGAGCTGACCCGACTCCGGAACGGAGATATTGAATATTTGGAGAAGGTAAAACCACCATTCCACCGGATAACCTACGAAGAAGCTATCTCAAATCTACGGGACAGAGATATTGACGTTGAGTACGGCGACGACTTCGGTACGCCGCACGAACGGGAACTCACCAAGATATACGACAAACCTCTCTTCGTCACTCACTATCCTAAGGAAATAAAGGCATTCTACATGAAAAGGGCAGAGGATGATGAGAGCAAGGTACTGGGATTCGACCTTTTAGTGCCCAATGTAGGTGAGCTCATCGGCGGTTCCGAGAGGGAGACCAGTATAAATTCGCTGGAAGAGCGTTTAAAAGAAGAGGGAGAAGATGCATCAATATACAGCTGGTTCCTTGATACCAGAAGATACGGAAGCGTACCCCATGCAGGTTACGGTCTCGGCATTGAACGTTTGATAACATGGCTCTGCAACCTGGAACACATCAGAGATTCGATTCCCTTCCCTAGAACTCCCAACAGATACAGACCGTAACTAACTCAACATCGCTTTGGCATATTCTACGTATATATCAACTGCCTTGACCAGCTCTCTCAGGTCTATCCATTCGTCGGGCTTGTGTGCAACATCCACTCGGCCGGGACCGAATATGAAAGTATTGGGATTGACCTTGGCGAACCGAACCATCTCGGTACCGTATGGAACTGACCATAGCTCGGTATCCGCAATATCGAGCATACGGCGTACACTTTCCGAGTCGGGATCAACGGAAACCGAATCCAGATATTGGATCAGCGTGTATTCGTAGTCATCCCGGATGAAATCAAAGAGATATTGGTGAATACTTTTTTTGTCCTTAAATGATGCGGGAAATCTTACATCAACTTCCGCCGTACATTCGTTGGGTATCACGTTAGTGGCACTGCCACCTTGTATTACGTCAACACAGCATGATATCTCATCACTGCCGGCGGGTACATTGTTCTTTGAGTTCAGTCTCTCAAGTATGGGCAGCATCTTGACGATGGCGTTCTCTCCCTTTTCGGGCATGCTTGCATGGGCGTTGATACCTTTTGTCTTGACTTTGAACTGATAGACGCCCTTCTCTTCGGTAACCACGAGCATGTCCGTCGGCTCGCATATAACAACGGCAGGGGCTTCAGTTATCTCGGGTTCGCCGGCTACCGCCGCCGCACCATTCATGGATACCTCCTCGTCGGTGGTGAATACAAGAGAGAACGGAATATCCAGTTCTACCAATCTTTTGGCAGTCGCAATCATCGACATGCAAGGCCCCTTCATGTCCAGTGTGCCCCTTCCGTACATTATATTTCCCTCTACCTCACCCTGTTTCCGGGTCCAACCGTCACCAAGCGGTACGGTGTCCAGATGGCCCGAGAAGCATACTCCTCCTTCCCCGCGGCTTCCTATGATCACCGGTGCGTGTTCCTCCACATGCACCACTTTTTCTTTTATGCCGATATCTTTAAGCATTTCTCCAGTGAATGAAATAATATCGTCCATGTTGCTGTTACTGACACTATGGATATTGACCATCCTTCGTAGGTTTTCAACTATGTAATCTTTCATGGACATCACAATACAGTGATAGTATAAAAAGGAAAAGGTACTTTAGAAAACATCATAATAACACGGTTTTTTCAGCGATAAAATCCGGCTCCTCGACCATTATGAATATAAAGATAGTTCCGAACATACCTACTACCAACGCTATAAAGAACGGAAACCGTAATCCCGCCATATCTGCGATAACTCCACTTAAGAAAGCTCCACTTGCAAAGGCGAGATTCTGTGCAAAGTTATAAACCCCCATGCCCTTTCCCCGATGTCTTGTAGGTGTCAGGGATGAAACAAATGCTGGAAAAGAAGGTCTTGCCAGGGCCCTTCCAAAGGTATAACCTGCTACAGCCCCCATTATGAAGAGGTAACTAATAGATAAACCGATGAAACCTGCAAATAAAGAAGAGATCATTCCGCCCATCACAATGAGCGTTTTTCTACCTATCCTATCAGACAAGCTACCCGCAGGGAACATGATGATCATCTGTACGATACCAATCAGGGTGAATATACCGGCGATCTGAAGCCTGGATAAGGAAAGTATTTGTTCACCGAAAAGTGAGAGCATTGGCCATATCATGGCCAGCCCGAAAAATACGGTGAAGGACCCGATGGTCAAGCCCAAAAACGTTTTGGGATAAGGGGTGATGTTTTTCAATCTGAATTTAAGGAATGCGAAGGGCTGGCGTCCCTGCTTTTGTGTCCCCTTTTCTTTTCTTCCCGGGTAAGACTCTTCAATTCCCACGTATAGCAGTAATGCGCTTACCGCCGCTAGGGCGGACGTGAAGAAAAAGGGAACGGAAAGGGAAAAATAGCTGGCGATGAGACCTCCTAGCATGGGGCCGGTTGCATTACCGCTAGCGAATGAAACCGAATATATGCCCATGGCTTTACCTCTGTCCTCTTCTATGACTATATCTCCGATATATGCCATGGCTACAGGCCAAACGAGACCGGATGCGGCTCCCTGCCCTATACGGTAGATTATCATCTCCGTTATAGTGCCGGCTGTACCGAACAAAAACATTACAACTACGTAAAGGCACATACCGGCGACCATAATAGGTTTTCTGCCGTATGTATCCGCGGCTTTTCCACCTATAGGCGCCATGAAGATCTTACTCACGGAAAAAAGACCGACCATCAGGCCGATCTGGGTATTTGATGCTCCAAAATCACTAGCATATATAGGAAGAAATGGCATTATGAGGCCAAAACCGATCATGCTTACGAAGACAGCAAAGCACAGAATAGATAACTGTCTGTACTTTAACATGATCTTGAGGTCTGCGATTATGCTTTTGATGCCGAAAGGTTCCTGATTAGCACTAGACATCTCGAATCAGGATTAAATCGATTTACTTAAACGTTTGTATACTTATGCAAATGTTCAGTAAAATATTATGAATGCATATGTGAAAAAAAGCAGCAAAGCTATTACCAATCCGATATACAACATAGTCCTAGTCACATTCTTATCACTGCCCAAGATTATAGGGATCGGACCGATGAAAACCACTCCTCCGTACTTACTTTCTCCTTTAACTTCTCGCACTTTATCCGCCGATGGAAGGAAGATCCATAGTAAGAAAGAGGACATCAGCAGTAAAACGGAAATGAAGAGTAAAACTCCACCGTATATCACAGGTATGAACAGCACCAATGCGACCCTTGCCTCACCTGTTATTACAGATAATGCCATAAGTACTAAGCCCGCCGCACCCAATATCAAACACAATATGGTCTTTTTCATAGTATGTATCATAACATTAGATGATAAATAGTTTTACTCTTCCGTCAGATAACTTTTATTATAACCTCCCTTTTCGTGAGTTCATCGCACGAGGGCCCGTGGGGTAGCTTGGTCCATCCTTCGGCGTTCGGGACGCCGGAACCCGAATTCAAATTTCGGCGGGCCCATTTTTCCAAAATTAAAACGTACTATTTTTCAACGGCTATCCTGGAGGACCATACACCTTCGGGTATATCATCGTAAACGCTCATAGTTTCATTGTGATCCTCTTCTGAGATATGGTCCATCTCCATCAGGTTTTTTATATTATTTCTGTTGAAAAGCCAGTAATGGATGCGCCATTCTCTCCCGTCATAGAGTGTTGTCTCCTCTCTTTCCGTGGTAAGCAGACCTGCATCCTCGAGCATATAAAAAACATCCCTATCTTCCTGTTCCAGTACGTTATCGATTATCCTCTCACTGAAACCAAAGAAATGAAGAACGTGCTCCGCCATGGTTTTTGCTGCCTGGTCCTCCATCCGTCTTCCATCGATACCGTTCTTTATAGCAACTGCCAGTTGGTCAATGGTTAGAGGTGTAGTACCGGTTTGTAACACGTTGTTTTCTGCCATATCTATCATTTCTTATGTCCTAATGTATATACTTGTTTTTCTACCTATAAATAACTTTTGTCACAACGATAGAACAATCCTTCATTCATATCATCGCATCTCTAAGTTCCTGCCATGTATTATTTACATTATCTATCGATACGGGATCAAATCCATTTACTTTTTTAAAGAAATAGTTATCATAACCGCAGCAAAGCATCTGCCAGTTTTCCCAATGTCCCATGTTCTTCCACTGCCATCCTGAATCAAGTTCAAGGAAGTGGAGCCTTCCATGTTCCTTCCAAGATATCTCTATAACACCGAATTCAACGGCTATCTCGTATAATATCCTTGAAAGTAATATTGTGTCGCCTGTTAACTGATGGAGATCATAGCCGTTTCTAAGCATCTTAGGATGATTTACCCTTATGGCATTCAAGCCCTCGGCCTTACCGAGGGAAGAATTTGTCTTATCCATCGTCAAAAAGAAAACGCCCTTTCTGATGTCAAATTCTTTTACAAAGCTTCTGAACTGGTCTCTGATCAATGAATCTGCATTCTCCAATCTGGTACTTTCTTCTTCGGAATATCTGAGCTGCTGCGGATTAGTTTTACCTACAACTTGTACAGAGATACTAGAAGTTCCTCTGCTTTCCTTTAATACCATCACTTCCTGCAATGCCCTGAAACCTGAACGACCTATGTGGGTAAGTCTGCCCTTTACCTTGTGATTGGCTGCATTTTCTATCTCCTTCATCACCACCCCCGGTATCACTATGAGCAGCCAGTTTGGAATGGTAGAATATGAGTATGGATTCACTTCATCCAGGGCTCCGAGTAGGTGTTCTGAGATTATACAGTTGTAAAGGATGTTCGTGTCGAGTCCCAGAATCAGATCTTCATTCTTGGTCAACTCTATAGCGACATCTTCCAGATCATAAGGTTTCAACAGACCGCTACGGCACATGGCAGCGGTGAGGTTGTTCAGTGTCTGATCCCGTTCCGCAATAACTTTTATCGTATAATTGGCCGGTGTGCCGGCGATACTTATAAGAGGGTCGATAGGTCCCTCGGTACCCTCGGTAGGCTTTGATTTTATCACAATATTACCCACATTATTTTTAATGGAGGTTATCAACAACTGCATCACCGGATAATCCACCAGTTTTCCCTTTCGTATATATTTTTTCCAGTTCACATCTATTCACCCCCGAACAATCTTTCGGTCATCCAATCAGGATCAAACTCTTCGAGGTCATCGTACTTCTCACCGGTACCCACAAAAATTACCGGCTTTCCAACAGCATGACCGATGGATAGTGCACTACCGCCTTTTGCATCAGCATCGATCTTCGTAAGTACCACACAGTCTATACCAACAGCTTCGTCGAACTTACGGGCCTGGTCTATCACATCGTTCCCCGCTAGGGCGTCTCCTACGAATATTATCATATCTGGCTCCACGACACGTTTGATCTTCTTCATCTCGTCCATTAGATTTTTATTGGTCTGCATCCTACCGGCGGTGTCGATGAGAACAACGTCCTTATGTCTCGCAGCTGCATGCTCGACGGCATCATAACCCACTGCAGCAGGGTCACTTCCCTTGGAATGTTTTATCAACTTTACGCCCAACCTTCCGGCATGTTTATCCAGCTGCTCTAACGCGCCTGCCCGAAAGGTATCCGAGGCGGCGATAACACATGTGAAATTATTTTTAAGTACTCGGTGGCATATCTTAGCGATGGTGGTGGTCTTTCCCGTTCCGTTCACCCCTACGAACATTACAGACACGGGTTTTTCTTCCTCCTTGACGAACTTGTCAAAATCGATGGTCTCTATCGATAGAGCTTTAGTCACCGCCTCTTTTAGGCAGCTTTCTATAACTTGCTCCATATCATAACTTCGGCTTATCTTCCTGCCCTGTAGGTTATTTTTTACGCCCGTTTCGATCTCTTCGACCACCGGCAGGGCAACGTCGGCTTCTAGTAATGCCACTTTCAGATCCCATAGAATATCGTCAAGTTTTCCCTCCTTTATCTTCGAACCCCAGCCGTCCACAAAGGCTTCTTCAGGCGATTCTTCGATATCCTTCTTACTTCTAAGAGTGATTCCTGATAATTTGTTTTTGAGCTTCTCAAACACTTGTAACCCCCTCCTTAGAAAGGTTCAACTTTGTTGAGCAAGCTGGAGTTCTTGGTATTCCTGTTGTAGTTCCTGTTCAAGATTCTGATACTCCTGCCCCAATTGACTCACTTGGTTCTCAATCTCAGTTCTCGTGTTCATAATGTCCTTCTTTCTACGGTCGATTACATCGATGGCCGCCTCAGCATCCGTCTCGGCCGAGATGTCCGCTCCCAAGCCAACAAGGACCTTGTCGTTCCTTCCCACCTTACAGTATATATGCGTGTTTGCACCCAATGGTACTAGAACTTCAGAATCCTCTTTTTCATCTTTGAAACTTTTGATCGTCTCTTCGGCTGCGCTGTGTTCGCCGATTATCTCATCGATATACATTAGCTGCTCTTCCATCGCTTCAAGTTGTTTACCGATCGCTTCTAATTTACTCAGTCTTTCTCTAAAATCGTTTTCATCTACCATATCAATACGCCTCCGAATCTAATATACTCTTAATCACAGTATCTTCGACCTCATCCGGAGATATCTCTTTGATCTCCTTTATATCTATATTGGTCCTCATGACCCTGTGCTTGCTGCCAAGAATAGATAGTACCCTCTCCCTGGCCCCTTCGTCGTTCTCTTCGATTATCTCTTTAGTGAATTTCTGCCATCCACGTCCCATTCTAAAGGTCCCCTTTGCTCTGAATACTTTCATTAAACACACCTTTTCTTATCAATCTTATTTTCACATCCATCATGAGGGGAGTATTAAAGTTTAACCCTGTGGAATTAATAAAAAGTGAAGGAAAGGGGTTTGTGGTCAATAGTTCACTGTCCACACCACTGCAGTGTCTGTTGGGTTGTATAACCAGTATCCTTGTCCGGGCTCGAACTCGAATACACCTGGGTTGTTGTCGTATGCTAAATTATATGTCTGTGTTCCGTCGAAGTATCCGATCCTGTCAACTTCTCCGGGCAGTTCATGGTTACCGGTTGTTTCACTGGGCAGACCCACCATGGTCCAACCAGGCTGTAAGGTGATATCCGTGCTTGTTGGTAGAGTACCCGTGATTGTCAATGTGTCCGTTGTAGTCATGTGTACCCAGATGCCCATCTGATGGTTCCACGTATCCAAATTGTTGTATCTGTCAGCTCTTCCGGGTACATAAGAACTCCATTCTCCGGTAGATGCGTCGTAGAACATCAACTTGTCGTAGTTACCGTCGATGTCCGCCAGTATCGTCTCCAGTGAGGTGTCCGTCGGTATCAGATTGAATGACACGAAGTTCCAGCCGCCTGCATCTCCACCGGCGTAAAGTGGTATGTCGAAGGTCTCAGAAGGTGCACCGGGTTCCTGTACAGCGTTGGAGTTCTGTTCCTCAAGACCGTTCGTGCCAACTGCACGTACTACGTACCACCAGTATATCTCGTCGGCCATGCCTTTTAATGGATCGACATAATCGTACGGGGTCGAACCATCTGCGGATACTATGTCTATGAGTGTACTTCCGTCCCAAGGACCGCTCTGGAATTCCGAACGATAGATATTGTAGTGACTGACCTCGCCGAGAGTTTCATCCGGGCTTGGATTCCATGTCAACAGATTGTGCTCGTTATCGGCGCCCATGGTTTCGGCTCGGATCTCGTGGATTATATGATCGGGGCCTCCGGAAGGATTTTCACTGTGTCGCA
>CAZAMQ010000038.1:0-22249 GCA_964486225.1 uncultured Thermoplasmata archaeon
TAGATGGGATTCAATATAAAAGTTATCTACGTTTTCTACTCTCCGAAGTACTGATTACATAGTAAACCTTATATTATCGACTTGCGATAATCTTGCTATGGTGAGGTAGTAATATGAGGAACAAGGTATTTACCCTCGGTGTCTGTCTGTTGTTATTGATGAGTGTAATATTTTCAGCCACGCACACAGGGTGGTCTCCGGAGAGTGAAGATGGAGCTGTGGAAGCGGACATCGATCACGAAAGGGATGCGTTCCACTCGGAAAATCGATGGACGAGTCAGAGACATGCGGATAGAGAGTTGAACTCATACTTTTCGGAAGGGAGACATCGCCATCAAAATATAAAAAAATCGTATTTTGAAACGCCCCTGCCTTTACAAAATCATACGCTTCGCGAACCTATCCGTATCAACAATAATACCGACCTCGCAGAACAGGCCTCCGAGGAAGGTTGGCCCGGTAACGGTACTCAAGACGAGCCCTATGTTATAGAGGGTTACGAGATAGATGGAGGCGGATACGGATATGCTGTCTATGTCGGTAATGTAACTAGCCACCTTGAGGTAAACGATTGTTATATGCACAATACTAGTGGGGGTGGGGTTAAATTTTATGATAACAGCGGCCTTCACCTCTTCAACACAACTAATGCAAATATTCAGTACAACGTGATAATCAACAACGGCGAATACGGAATTCACCTACGTTTTTCTAGCCACATCCTTGTCAGCGATAATATCATATATTCCAATTCAGGACATGAAATCATCCTGGAAGGTTCTTATAACAACACCATTCAAAACAATATTATGAACGATGAAGGTGACTACGCGAATACGATGGAAGGACAACCGACTGCGGACTACTGCCCCCGAAGTGTACTGGTAAAGTTAGATATTCCCTACCATGACAACACGGCCGATATCTTATACGGAAGATCTGACGAACTGGCAAATTTAATCGATGGAGAAACCTCAAGGATATACCCCTCACTCAACATGACCAAGATCGTTCTTCAGGAAGATGTAGATGTTATCCAGGCCGTTGGTATACTATCCAACATTAAAGGAGTGGAACATGCCGAACCTAACTATATAGTACAACATATGAACGTACCAAACGATCCGGGTTACTCTTCTCTTTGGGCCATGCCAGTTATCGATGCGCCCGATGCATGGAATATATCTACCGGAAGCGAAGAGGTCGTGGTTGCCGTGGTAGACACAGGAATAGATTACACTCACCCGGACTTGGGAGATAATATGTGGACCAGTTCGGAAGGGCACCATGGTTACAACACATTGAATGAAAGTTTCTATCCCATGGATGACTACGGGCACGGTACCCATGTGGCCGGTACCGTCGGCGCAGTGGGAGACAACGAATTGGGACTCGTAGGTGTGAACTGGAACGTGAGCTTGATGGGCGTTAAATTCCTAAACCGGGAAGGGGTGGGAACAATAGCTGATGCCATCGCAGGACTTGAATATGTATTGGAGAGGAAACTCGAAGGGGAGAACATCGTCGCCACGAGCAACAGTTGGGGCGGTGTGGGTTACAGCCAATTACTATATGATGCCATCGGGCGACAGCGGGACGCTGGGATCCTCTTCATCGCCGCGGCTGGAAATTTCGGTTCCGATAATGATCAGTGGCCTGTATATCCCGCGAGCTATGACCTCACGAATATGATATCAGTTTCCGCAACTGATGAAAACGATGAACTCGGGGGATTCTCTAACTACGGAGAACGCAGTGTTCACGTAGCTGCTCCGGGGGTGGACATAAACAGCACGATGTTAGATGGAACATACGAATACTACAACGGAACGTCCATGGCCGTACCACACGTATCCGGACTAGCAGCGCTACTGGCTTCACACAACCCTTCCTACGATCACGTCGATCTCAAGAACGCCCTCCTCTCTTCCGTAGATCAAAAGGACTCTCTTTACCACCGTGTGATGACCCACGGACGGATAAATGCATATGGTGCGTTGAATATTACTCCCGACCCGGACGATATTCGGTTTTGGGTACACCGACCTTTTTCTACTTCCTGGTGGATGAAAGAGACAGGGCTGATGATATCCTTGACGGATGGTGTCAATCCTATATTAGATGCCAATGTAAGTGTTGAATTCAGCACCGACGAAGACAAAATGTTTCTATTGGATGACGGTTACGGATATGATCAAGTAGAGAACGACGGCTATTATAGTGCGTCCTGGTTACCCGCGAAAACAGGGGAGATAACACTGACCATAACGGCACAAGCAGGAGGATGGGAGGAGACGAAAGAGGTAACGGTCTTAGTTGAGGGTGATTCCTCCATTGCCCTTTGGGAGGCCTATGACAATGTGTTGTACAACAATTCCGTATCGGGTAGATATTATGGTATATACCTTTCCGATTCTCATAATAATCGTTTGGAAAATAACGATGCAGAGGGAGAGTATTCATGCATCGAACTGCATGATTCCGGCAAAAATTCTGTTACCGGTAACACCGTATCCAGCAACTGGGATGGTATAACACTTGAATCATCAGATGAAAATATTATTTCCGATAACGAAGTCTCTAACAGTGATTATGGTATATTTATCTACGGATCGGATAACAACACATTAGGCAATAATTCCGTTTACGGTTCCTGGTATGGTATCGTACTGGATGGGAGCGATAACAATAGTATTCACCAGAATTCATTAGAGGATAATATATTAGGGATGTTGTTGCACCAATCTAGCTACAATACCATAGTTAACAACACGATGTACCTTAACCTCTTAGATGGTATTTACATACTCTACTCTTCGTCTCATAATACCATCGAGAGCAATACCATATCGAACAATATGTACGGTATCTGGCTTGAAAACTCTGCTGAAAACATACTGAGGAACAACATCATATCATCCAACGTGGATGGTATCCTAATCTTCGATTCCGAAAGATGCACACTTGTAGATAACTCCATGGAGGATAACGGCATTGTCCTTTTAGGTTATGTAATAGAACACTGGAATACACATCAAATCGGTACATCGAACACCGTTAACGGTAAACCCGTAAATTACTGGAAGGATATGACCGCCGGAACTGTTCCTTCAGGCGCCGGTCAGGTCATACTCGCTAACTGTACTGATGTAACGGTATCGGAACAGGATATGAGTGATGGAAGTATAGGTGTTCTTATGGGATTCTCAGATGGAAACCACATACACGATAATCTGGTATCCGATAACACTGTTGGAATATATCTTTATGAGTCTTCTGGCAATAACCTGTTCAACAACACGGCATCCCGGAACGAATGGACGGGTATATTCATCAGTAGTGCACACACCAATACCTTACATAACAACACTGTGTCTTCTAACTTTGAGAACGGTATTACGCTTAACACGGTATTTAACAGTAGCATCTCCATGAACACCTTGGAGGATAATAACAACGGCGTGTATCTCCATATGTCCGAAGCTAATATTTTCTACCACAATAACTTCGTCGGTAATCTACAGCAGGTCGATTCGTACGACAACTCATCTTCATACTGCCGTTGGGACAACGGCTATCCTTCAGGTGGTAATTATTGGAGTGACCATACCGGAGATGACAGGTACAGCGGTCCTGGACAAGACGAGCCCGGCGGCGACGGTATCATCGATATATCATACGAGGGCGACGTTTTTGATGAGTATCCATTGATTGATCCCGCACCCACACCATATATAGGAATTGTCCGACCAGAAGAAGCTGAAGTGATCTCACAAAGTGATGTTCTCGTCCAATGGAGCTCGATGTACCGCTTTGCAGATACGTTATATTTCGAGCTACGTTTGGAGGGGCATCCTTGGATAGACGTAGGAACTGATACGCAATATGAATATACTGACCTTCATGATAGAGAGTACAATGTGACCGTCAGAGTGAGGGACGAGTATGACAACACGGCTTCCGACAGTGTTACATTTGTAGTGGAGTATGTAAAATATATAGTGATCTCGCCACAGGATATGACAATAACTGCCGGAGAGAGTATGGAATTTATCGCGGTTTCTTACGATGAGTTCAACAACGAGATCGAGGAAGTAACAGCTAATACCACATGGAGCATACAACCGGAAGCTGGTGGAAGTTGGGGGGATAATATTTACACTTCGGAATTTTCAGGTATTTGGACGGTAGATGCAGTTTACATGGGAAATGAAGATAATACATCTCTGATCGTTGACCCGGATGAGGTGACCGATGTAACCATCTGTCCGGAGCAGGATCAAAACTTGACCGCCGGTGAACCTCTGCAGTTCTCAGCTGAAGCGCTCGACGTATTTGGAAATCTGATAACCGACGAAGCAGACCATTTTACATGGCAGAACGCCGAGGAAGGTGTGTTCAATGAAGAACTTGTGGGAGAATATATCGTCACTGCAACCTATGAGCATGTTGCGTCCGAGGTTGTGACGGTTACGGTTGTACCGGCAGGTCCTGCTTACATAGTTATCACTCCGAAAGAAGCGACGGTCACTTCAGGTGAGTCACAGGCATTCAACGCAACCGTTTATGACGAATACGGTAATGAGATCGCCGATGTAACAAATGAAACCATATGGGACATAGACCCGGGAGCCGAAGGTAGCTGGGATGCAAATCACTATACTTCGGAGACGACTGGCGAATGGACGGTGACCGGGGATTACGATGATTTGTTAGATAATTCCACACTGATGGTCGAGAGCCCAGGTATCCTACAGATCATATCCGATAACTGGTTGTTGACACTTGTTTTGTCGCTCGTCACTGCAGTCGTTCTGATATTAGCTGTCGTTGCCTGGAGAAAGAAAACTGAACCTTCTCGAGAACAAGAACTTATGGATGAATTGACGTACGAAGATGAAGAGGAGTTCACATACGAAGACTTTAGAAAAACTCGGGAACCCGCAGATATTGAGATGGAGGAACTCGAAGATACTGTGTCAGAGGAAGGCGATATCTATTAATCATGATTATCATCTTTTAACCGCCCAGCAATACACGAATGATGAACCGAGTATCTTGTGTGGATATTCCATATGACCAGTAATGTCGAACTTTTGTAACAAGCGGTAGATGTCTCCCTTTGTATGATACACAAAATACCTGGGATATTCTTTCATGGCACCATTTTTTTCGAAACCTTCTCCTTCACCTAACTTAAAACTGAAGGCGAAGATACCATTTGGCTCCAGTATACGATATATCTCTCGTTCCAAGGAGGGGAGCTGCGATCTTGGGATGTGAATTATGGATGCGCTTGCCCATGCGCAGTGGAAGCTTTCATCGGGAAACACGGTGTTCCTCATATCCATCTTCAGAAAAGTCAGATCCGGGTATGCACTCCTTGCCAGTTTGATCATCTCTCCTGAAAAATCTATACCAACAACATCGGCACCCTTAGTTGCAAGATAGGCGACGTCTCTGCCGTCGCCACAGCCGAGGTCGATTATACGTGGATCCGGTGGAAGCGCATCCAAGGTTCTGTTAAGTATCTCCTCACAGAATGCTCGATCTCCTTCTCGGCGTGTGCGCACGGTATATCTCGCCGCTACCTTATCGTAAGACTTAACGGTGTGTAAAACAGGATCTTCAGACACGGGAAAGGTCCTCGATTATCTTATTAACTTCAACCTCGGTCAAGGGTCTAGGATAGTTTCTGTGCTCTGCACCAGGACGAGTGGTGTAATATGGACGATTGCAACCCGGACAACCTTGTGTACGAAACATTTCGCCATCGGCGATTATATCGGCGAGTTCTTCCGGATGATCGTTTAGTATCTCCACGATATCCGATGGGGATATGCCTTTAGTGAGAAGGTAAGAGGCTATCTGTGCCTGTCTGTAATACCGGATATCCGGGACGGTCTCCTTTGACATGTACGAAAATAAAGATATATCCGCCCCCGCGTTTACAGCCCTGTAAGCACCCAGGGTAAACTGTGGTAAACTTTCACCCAGTCCCACGATAAAATGTGCAGTGACCCTGTTTTGCCCTAAGCATCGGATGGCACGTGCGAGATAATCCCAGAATATCTGAGGGTTATAGTTACGCTTGACGCTGGCTCTGATATGGTCAGTGGCACCGTCTATGCCGATACCGATGCGATCTATCATCCCGTCGAGCTTGACGAGGGTTTTCTCCGAGAGAGGAGGCGCTGATATAGAGATGGGTTTGCCTGTATCCTTGAGCAAGTTGACGGTGTCGAGGATGGACTTCTCGTAGTCCGCTACGTCAGGACATTGAATACAGATACGCTGGAGATCTGAAACTTTCAACGGGTTGATCATTTCGTTTGCGTCGAATACCGGCCACGTGACCCTAGAAAGCCATCTACTGTCACCCCTTGCCTGGGGACAGAATGTACATCCACCTCTGCATACATCACCGGGTATCATCAGATATGCGGTGGTGGGCTCTTCCAATGCGCCTCCGTTCATCAACCCGATATACATTGCAGTTCCTGCGGATAATCTTAAATTCGTGGTTTCCACCACCTCCGGTAGGTCCATGATTCGGACGAATACTTTTTTTCTAACTCATCGGCCGTTTCGTTCTCTTCGTCGGTCAACTCACCTACTTTCAAGGGTAATTCGAAGTTGTTTTCATAAGATCTTTTAAGGTCTTTAATGAGTCCCACTGGGTCGATATCATAACCCAATTCGTCTTCCATCGTGGTAACGAGATCGAGGAATGAGTTAGCTCCCTTTGCCTTCATTTTTTCAAGATTGAGAAGCAGTATCTCCGACAGGGTCAATAGGTCCGTTCCGTACATGAGGGTACCATGCTGCAGCATACCCTTTCTCCCCCTCCTCTGTGCACTACCAGATATTTTTTTACCACCTACGAGTATATCGTTGTAGGGTTTGAAAGTGGCATCTAAACCGTAGTCCCGGAGCGTAAGTATAAGCGGTTTTAACAGTAGATGAAAGCTGTCTTCGATTGCCCCCTGTATCTTGTCTGTAACCACTGAGTAGGTCACCTCTCCTTGATAGTCGTGATAAACGGTGCCTCCTCCTGTTACTCGACGTACAAAGGGGATATCCAATTCTCTGCATCTATCCGTATCTATAACGGTATCAACGTCCTGTGCATATCCTATGGTTATAGCAGAGGGAAGGAATCTGAAGAAACGCAGTGTGGGCGGTGACAAACCCTTGTCATAACAGCGTAGTATCGCCTCGTCTATAGCCATCTGCTCTGTTCCGGAAGCTTCGATAGTTGGTAGATATCTCAATGAATCCATACTCATCCGCATGGTATATGCAACTCATCAGATATATCTCTTTCTGTCATCAAAACCCCTCATTGGATTTTTTAGACTCTGTAGAAAACGATGGTTATCGTACCGCCAGGATCCCTCACGGTAAGTCTCAGTACATCGTTTTGAATAAGATAATCGTATACCATAACCCCTTCTTCATCTCTGGTTCGGATTTGATTATCACCGATATCCTCCCATGTGAATGGTTTACCCACATAGGACCCGGTACCGTCTTCGTTGAACTCTATTGTTCCACTCACGAATTCTCTATCCCGTGAACCATCCGGGTGTTCCGTTATCATCTCACTGGCTTCCCAAGTACCAACAAGGGGATGTTTTGAATCGGGCATATCTATTACGAAGAATAAGGTTATTATGACTCCGACGATCGCGACGAGTATGACGGTATGTATAATGAATTTTTCCATTAGTATCTAATATTCTTGAGTGTGGCATGGGTTATATTAGCTTATCCCCCGGAAAATATAAGGTTTATAAACGATGATTTAATAACAGACCGGTCTAATACATGAATGATGATCATCCTAATGCCCTACGAATCGGCCGCGGAATACATCCATGTACTCAAAGATAATCTGCCCATGGAGAACAGGGTAACGGACCCGGTCCCCGATCTTAAACAGATGTATCACAAAAAGAGAGACCAATATAACACCCGCGGTTATGTCAGACACTGTTCAAGGGTGGCCCGCCAGGAAGAACACCTTGTTTTGGGTGTTACCGGTGTTGACCTATTTTCAGCAGGTCATAACTTCGTCTTCGGTTCCGCTCAAGTAGGTGGCCACGGCGGGGTGATATCCATACACAGGTTGGGAGAGGGGAAGACCCTAGAGGAAAGGATGGTCAAAGAAGCCGTTCACGAGATAGGACACATAGTGGGTCTAACACACTGTGACGACCCTCTCTGCGTAATGTATTTTTCAAACACCCTTGATGAAACAGACGAAAAGGCGGGTTGGTTCTGTCCAAATTGCGAAAGCGAGTATGAAGAACTTAAATCCGCTAGGACAGATAAGACATATGTCTAAATGTTATTTCGACAGCTTTATATACACACCCACTCTACGTCTGCTCCATGATAACGAGCATTGACGAAAAGATGGCCGGCGAGATAACAATGGCCGTGAGACCTGGCGAGAGGATCAGGAAGTGGAGAGAGGTATTCAAAGCTACACAGACCGAAGTTGCAAAGCATATGGATATAGCCTCTTCCGTTATAAGTGACTACGAGAAAGGCAGGCGTAGCCCTGGCAGCGGCTTTGTCAGGGAAATAGTGAACGCGATGATCGAGATAGATGTGGAACGAGGAGGGAAAGTGGTCAAAAGATTCACACCGCCGGGGCAGGATGGGATCATGAGTATGGGTGAATTCGCCTCCGCTGTTCCGGTAGAAGAGTTGGTTAAGGCAGTACATGGAGAGATGCTGAAGGAAGCAGTCACTGATAGGAATATTTTCGGGTATACGATGATCGATAGTTTGAAGGCGGTCATATCCATGAAATCCTTCGATTATCTGAGGATATACGGTTGGAGTACTGAAAGGGCACTTTTCTTTACAGGTGTAAGGTTTGGCCGCTCACCCATGGTCGCTATAAGGGCCAGTCCCCTGACACCCGCAATGGTGGTGTACGTACAACCGGAAGAAGTTGATTCCCTTACACTGAAGTTAGCAGAGGTAGAAGACATCAGTCTGGTGAAAACTGAACTGACCGAGAGCGAGATCATGGAGAAGCTGAACAGCTTATAGGTGAGAAACATGAAAACTAGCAAAAAAATTGGTATAAGAGGATACGCAGGCTATGTACCAATATATCGCATAACCCCCGAGGAGATCGGTACGGTCTGGGGAAAAGATGGTAAGATGATGGGCGCGGCTCTGGGAATAAAGAGTAAATCCGTACCCGCTCCCGACGAAGATGTTGTCACCATCTCCACGGAAGCGGCACGCTGGGCGATGGAACGCGCAGGATTGGATGGTGAACATATCGGTGCCATATACGTCGGCTCGGAATCCCATCCTTATGCGGTCAAACCCACATCCACTATGATGGGTGCGGCAATCGGAGCGACGCCCGATATGACGTCGGCGGACTATGAATTCGCATGCAAGGCCGGCACTGCAGCCTTTCAGACGTGCATGGGACTGGTTGGTGCGGGTATGATCGATAATGCTATGGCCATAGGTGCCGACACGTCTCAGGGTGCACCCGGCGATGCTCTCGAATACTCCGCTTCAGCGGGAGGAGCAGCCTTTGTGATAGGCCACAAAAAATTGCTGGCAGAGATAATACATACTACCTCCGTTACCACCGACACACCCGACTTCTGGAGACGTGAAGGACAGACGTACCCATCCCACGGAGGAAGATTCACCGGCCAGCCCGCCTACTTCAAACATGTTCTGGGGTGCACCCGTAAGATGCTTGAAGAGCTTGACATGGAGCCTTCTGATTTCGACCATGCGGTCTTCCATCAACCCAACGGTAAGTTTCCCATGAAGGCCGCTAAAAAACTGGGTTTCACCAAAGAGCAGATGGAGACAGGACTTCTGGTCACCCGCATAGGAAATACATATTCTGGAGCTGTCCCATTGGGATTGGCCGCCGTACTGGATATCGCGGCGCCCAATGACGATATACTGGTCACTTCATACGGCTCCGGTGCAGGCTCGGATGCGTTCTATATCAAAGCCACTGAAGATATTCGTAAGAGACGGGAAGCGCGTGTACCGTCTATCGAAGAAGTTATCCGGGACGTCAAATACATATCATACGCAGAGTACGCGAAATACAGAGACAAGATAAGAAGAGGTGGATGATAGTATGAGAGAAGTTGTTATAATCGGAATAGGTGAAACGAAGATAGGCGAATTATGGGAATCTTCCCTTAGAGAACTGGGTATAGATGCCGGACTCGAAGCGATTCGCGACGCAGGTATTACCGGTGAAGAGATAGATAAGATATACATCGGTAACATGTCCGCCGGAAGACTGATCAACCAGGAACTGGTGGCACCTATGATAGCCGACTATGTGGGCCTCTATGAAACACCCTCGGTACGTATAGAGGCCGGTGGTGCCTCCGGTGGTGCGGCCTTAGCGGAAGGTTATACCGCAGTAGCCTCGGGTATGAATGACATCGTTGTGGTAGGTGGCGCGGAGAAGATGACTGATGTGGGTGACGAGGAGGCGAAAGATATACTATCGTCTACCGCCGACCGGGAATGGGAATCTGTCTTCGGAGCCACCTTCGATTCTCTTTATGCGATGATAGCTCGTTATCATATGGGAGTCCACGGTACTACCAAAGAGCAGATGGCACAGGTAGCCGTCAAGAATCACTTCAACGGTGCTAGGAACTCCAATGCCCAATTCCGTAGAGAGATACCTTTTGAGATGGTCTTGAATGCACCTCCGGTGTCTACGCCATTGGGGTTGTTCGACTGTGCCCCACTATCAGATGGAGCCGCCGCTGTGATACTCTGTCCCGCGGAGATGGCAGATAGTTACAACGGTAAGCCAGTACGTATCCTTGGCTTCGGAACAGGCGGCGACCACCTAGCGGTTCACGATCGAAAGGATATAGATGTAATGAAATCCACCGCTGGGGCGGCAAAAAGTGCCTTCCGTATGTCAGGAAAGATCCCCGATGAGATGGACTTCGCCGAAGTGCACGATAACTACACGATCAGTGAATTAATGGCCGTGGAGGACCTTGGATTCTTCAGTAAGGGAGACGGAGGGCCGGCCACACAGAGGGGTGATACTGCCCTCAATTCTACGATATCGGTGAACACCTCCGGAGGTCTCAAAGCAAAGGGCCAGCCCGTGGGCGCCGTAGGCATAAATCAAGCGGTTGAAGCCGTTATACAGTTGAGGGGTGAAGCCGGTGAGAGACAGGTAGAGGATGCGGAATACGGGTTGACCCATAACGTGGGCGGCACCGGTGCCAGTGCGGTTGTGCATATATACGGGAGGTGGGAATGATGACCATACCCAGGTTCTGGCGTGAGATACGTCAGAGATACAAAGGCATCGGTGTTGAATGCGGGAGCTGCGGAAGAGCTTACTTCCCTCCCAGGGCAATATGCCCAGAGTGCAGGCGTGACAGTCTGAGAAATATGCACGAACTCGAGCTCAGCGGTAAGGGAAAGGTGGTCACCTACACAGAGATACACGATCCCATGCCAGACTTCAAGATGCTGGCACCATATATAATGGTCATAGTGGAGATGGAAGAAGGTGTGAGTATGACAGGGCATCTGGTAAACGTCGAACTCGACGATGTGGAGCCCGGTATGGAGGTTGAAGCCACCCTTAGAAAGCTTGGTGAAGAGAGCTCTTCCGGTATAATCTACTACGGTTACAAATTCCGTCCGTGCAGATGAAAGGTCCTGTGGCGACACTGAGAGTGAACCGACCCGTTGAAGTCCACCTTCCCTTCATTGTAAACCGGATCATTCCCACACCCACTCGTAAAATATATGACCTCTTCCCTTTGGTGTATTGATGTTAACGCCCATATCTTCGAGTTGGTGCATTCCGTCCCCAGCGCGCCTCCACCATCTACCCTTCTTTAATCCCAGGGAGTTTTTTCGGGAAAACATCTTTCATGAAATCCTGGTGCGTGGGTGATTACCCCTCGGTTTCGAAGATCAGATAGAATACGCAGGCCATGGTGATCTTTTGTTCTATAATGTTGCTATATAGTTACCAGATAACTATATACATACATATATATATATAAAATATATAGGATAATATTATATAGCTCTACGTTGTTACCCCTACGATAAGATAAAATGGTGATAAAATGAAAAGAACCTGCTTTAGGAGGAGCGACTTTATAGCAGTATTTATGGCAGCGCTGATATTCATCAGCATATTCGTACCGGCATTGGGTGCCGCAGCCAGCCGTGGAAGGCAGAGTGACGAAGTGGTGGATGAGAACGGTAACAGACACATGATCTACTCTCAAGGTGGCGATGTGTACTACAAGAACAACATAGGTTGTCCGAGCTGGCCTCCGTGGGCCCGGTGGAACGAGCCCGTACGTCTAACAGATACACAGATGCCGGCCTTCCATGGTGCACAGGCTGGGGTGGAATCCCATATCCTTGTTGGAGTCCTCGAGATAGCTGTAGGGAAATAGCTGAAGATGTACCATATTAGAGGGATATATAGATGAAATAAAAATCCACCATAAAAGGCAAACTGAACGCGGGATTAGTATTCTTGATCTTTTTTGTGGTACTTTTTGTATTTATACAAATATTATTTTATAATAGTGTCCCTAACCAAATCGCGTATTCCTTTTCTGTCGAAATACCAGAACACGAACACTATTTTAAAACTGATGAAGAGATTTACGAATTCTTCAGGAATGAGGAAGATTGGGAAACAAGTCGTTCTGAAAAATGGGTAAAAATAGAAGCGTTGGAAGAGGATGATAAAATCTGGGCTTTTTTAAGACTAGAGTCCGAAGGGGTTTTAACCGTTGGAGGGGGTAGGCGCTTTTTTTACGATACTAGGGGACCTCCTCTTCATCCGAGAGCGGTAGGTGAGAATGAATCCTTTGAAAAACAAACTATAGAAACCGCTCAAGATATTTTATCATTGTTGGATGTGAATGTAGAAGATGAGTTTATTGAAGCAGAATGGATGAGTTTTGGATCTTTATGGGAATCATGGGGGGCAAATCTATTTTTTATAAGTTATTTTATACTTCTTCTCATTGTCAGTTGCATATCAGTCATTACAATAAATCCTCTCATCCCTTCTAATCGGGGTAGAGGTATCGATATATTCACTAGAGGATTATGGTATGTTGGTTTAATTATATTATTCTTTTTTATGTTGATTTTAATACGGAGGGCATATATGGATTCCTCTATAAAGTTTGAAGTTGTCGGACTTATTATAGGTTCAGGATTAATGATCTTAGGTGTTTTGGAAACTTTTTTTTCGTGACGCCCTATTATATTCATGGTTGAACACTACAGACAAATCAACTAGATGTCTCATATATATAGTCAAAGACATGACTTTTTGTACCAATAGAAGGTCTTTGACGTCTAACTTGAAAGCCTATGGCTCTCAGGTGACATCGGGAATTTGATTCCCGAAATGAGTTGTGGAGGTCGTAACTTAGTTCAAAAAGTTTCGACTTCCACTATAATTTACTAACGTTGGATCTCCTTACATATGATGTTGAGTAAAAATGCCATCGAGAGTATATCCTGGTGATTGTGTTCAACGATGGGGATGAGCGGCCCCGGATTCCCTTTCTTGAGATATAATTCATAGTAGTTTGGCACCATGGCACTTGCAAGATCGTTCTCGCGTTGGATCCCCAATATATGTTTCTCAACCGTACCAAGGCGGTGGTTCGGTAGGCACCCCCTCCATACACGACGAGACATGTGGAGTAAGTCTAGATGAGGCAGGTTCAAATCACCATCCATATCTAATACAGATAACCTATCTTGGATGAATCTTGAATCAAAGCTCCGTCCGTTGAAACTAACAAGGCATCGGCAGTGCTCCAGTTCGTCAACGAACGCCTTTAGGATCCCTCCTTCCTCCGACAAATTCCTTGCCAAGTACTGAGTGATGTTGAAGTTCCCATCTTCATATCTTCCCACGCCTATGAGGAATACCGGCTTGTACTTCAATCCCATGGTCTCTATATCGAAGAACAGGATATCTTCCGGTTTTAAGAAGCCCAAGAGTGAGTAGCACAAGGGGTGGCTGTTTCCATACTGTTTTTCAACACTACACAATAAAGATCTAAAATCACATGATTCAACGGCCCTTACCAAAGGTGCGGCATCCGTATATCCCACTTCACATAACCCGTTTAGATCACTAACGCCGTCAGTCCGAAGTTTTTCCGCTGTTTTCTTGCCTATACCGCGTATCAATCGAAGGTCCCGGAGCACGGCTTCCCGAGCCTGTGATCCTTCGGGCAGTACAAGTGGTATTTCCGTACGGTTGATAATACGGTAGGCATCACCCAAGGCAGTATCGATACATTGACCTTTTATCACCTCTTCAACGGTACAACCTTTGTACCTTTTCAATAACCTCCATTTGCGCTTTTCGGACTTGTATATCCTGGGATCGTACCGCATACATCCGATAATAGGTTTAACCGGGTGAAATATTTATCGGTTGCCAGTCCTTCTTTTGAAGTAATCCACTACTTCATTGGGCCGACGAACCCCCCTGAAAATAACCTTTGTTTCGCCTATCACACCGATCTTGACATCTCCGTACCCGAACAACTCACCCCAAAGGTCGCGTTCCATCGCTACTTCCTCGATTTCACGGAGGGGGAAACTGCTTTTATTGGTGCCTATATTGAATTTATAAATCGAGTGAACTTTTTTATTGGTGATGTAATATTTAGAACTGTATCTGTGTATGGCGATGGCAACTACGGATACGATAAATATAAGAAAAAAGGCTGGAAACATTAAACCAAGGAGGAACCAGATAAACACAAAAAAGAACCAGGTATAGTAGCTCTTCCAGCTGCGGTATGTGCCCCATATGATCTTTTCATTTGACTCTTTTTTCATGAATACGCCGATTTGTATAACGGCACCCGCCATTTAGTAATTTTCCTAAATTATTCAAAGAATTCCGCCGGAAGTATGTCGGTATCTTCTTCGATTTCAAATACATCTTCCTCGTCCGATATTTCTGTTCGCTCCCTCTTCATCATAAACAATGCAAATGCAAGTATACCGGAGATCACGATAGATACTGAGACGATGATCAACAGCCATTCATATCTTCGAGATGTAGGTTCGAGTGTGATATCCCCCATATCATACTCTTCTCCTGCATTTGCCTTTACATGCATCCTTTTTCCATCATAACCGTCCTTTTGAAATGAAATAGTATTGGTTCCGCCTCTACCATAAATCATAAAAATTCCGTCATCGTCAGTTGAACTTTCGGTTTCTTCACCTATGGATACTTGTACACCCTGTATCGGCATCCCTTGGTCGTCAACTACCCGCCCTTTTAAGATACAGATATCGGTTGTGTTGAATGTCCATAAGTAGGTCTCCAGTTCATTTCCTGCGAGGTCGGTTCCCTTGACGAACACATTATATGTGTGATCGTATTCCACAATATCCTTCGGTTTCGTAACGGCGGTTGTATTATCTATCCATTCTACTCGATCGAATGGGATTTCAAATGAACTGATGATCAACGTGTTTCTGTTCATGGGTTCAGAAAATTCAACACGTATTTCGAAATCTATTGGTACATCATTTCCCACCGGTTCATGAGAAACGACCTTGGGGGGTGTGAAATCGATAGAAATGCTTTCCCACCGCGTTAGATTATTACCCGCTCTATCGTAAACACGCACCCATATACGATGTTCACCTTCTTCAACATCGATAAATTCATAACTAGTGTTACCGCCTACGTCGCGCCAAGTTCCATTGTTCAACCTGATCTTAGAATGATCAACACCGCTGTTGAGATCAGAACAATACCATGATACTTCAAATCTTGGTTGATTTGTGTGTGTATTGTTTGCAGGTGTAAAAAAGGCTAAATTAGGGGGGGTGCCATCTGGTTCTCCAGAGGCGATATCCGTTGCGATGCTTTCCCCTACAGAATTGAAAGCCGATATTCGATAATAATAGATCTGTCCGTTAATTAGATCGGTATCTAAATGGTGGCTACTCGCTGCGCCTTCTACGGTTTGCACAACTACCATATTATCGGAGGTATTACCTCGATATACTTTGTGACCGATTATCTCAGAGCCTCCATGGTCTACTGATGTGGTCCAGTTCAGTGCTAGTTCTCCATTACGTATCTCTACAGTCAGATTCGTTGGAGGGTAAGGTAGCACCGGCATAGGAGGTTCTACCAGTGGATAATGATCGTATGAATCGCTACCGGCAATCTTGTAAGGTTCGTCAACGATACCATCACCATCCTCATCCAGTTGGGTCCAATCCCTCCAGTAATTACCGTATCCCTCCGAGGAGTTCCAGTTGTTCTCCCCTACGCTATCCCTTGCCTGGATATGGCCTTTATCATATCCGTCTTCGGCTCTATTGTTATACAGAAGGGCATTAGAATGTAATAAATTATAGCGTGATCCTGGTTCTATTCGGATACCCTCCACTACATTTTTGAATATCAGGTTATTGGTTATCGTGTTAGAAGATGCCGAATTTAAGGTGATGCCACACCCTGATAATTTGTTTCCATCTATTACATTTGAATCTGAATTGTCACCGAGAGAGATACCGTCCTCTACATTGTTGGATAATGTGTTATCCCGGATAGAAGAATCGCTTGTTTGGAGCATGTCGATGCCCCCTTGATTAGAACTCAGTATATTATTTGTTATAGTTATATTGTCACTCGATCGTATGGACATTCCATTTTTTCCGGGGTTTTGCGATATGCTATTATCGTTTATATCTATTTCTGACGAGTACCCGATAATTATGGTGGAACCGGTTATACTAAGCCCCTCCACCCGCATTGATGTTACATTCCCAAGTATAACCTGCCCCGCACCCGACGGAATAGCTAAACCACCACCGTGAATATTACTGTAATAGTATATCGGTCTCCCATTGATCTTATTGTTATTTGGGATTTCTTGTTCAGTATAAGTGTTTCTGTTTCCTGATATACTAAATCCCCGATAGGAAAAGTCGTTATCATAGAATGAATTAAAGGGAGAGTTCATGAGGTGTAGCCCGCCGATGCTTTCGAAACTGTTTTCATACACCACGTTGTTTTCGGAGTTCTTCATTTCAAGACCGTGATAAGTGTTTTCGGTGATAGTATTCATGTACACATTATTCAGATGTGAGTCGTCCAACAATATACCAAACCGGCTGTTATAACATCTGTTATTCTCGATTTTAACATTCTCGGCTTTATACAAGGTTACAGCAGCTCCGGGATTCCAACTACCCGCTTTCCATGAAGCATTATGTAAGTGAGAATTTCTAAGAACGATATGTAGTGTGGTATTTCCTATATGTACCACACTTCCTTTGCCTTCTGCATCGATATCATAATTTTCAATTATATATGGTTCACCTTCCGACCCGTCACCACTCCAGCCCTCCTCTGTTGCCACGGCTACCATGTGACTGTCGTTGGTTATGCGTATTACATCACGTGGGATCAATTCCATAGTCGTGGTAGCCGTAATAATCTCACCCCCGGTATAATTATGTATACTGATATTACTGGGGATAAGACCCCACAACAGGAGAAGGATTATTATGATGAGTACCTCTCTTCGGCTTATCTTGTTCATGATCTACTGGATAAAGGTGTCGAAGGGTGTAATATAACTTTCGGAAAATTTTCATATCTTCCGAAGATGTTATATTACAGCTCGTCTACATAAGTGTTAAAATCGTAAACGATCGGTGGAACAAATGGAGTACATCAACAAAACAAAAGGATTCATCTCAAGTCTTTGGATCGAAAACAGGGAGTTATACATGACGACATCAATTGTTTTTTTCGTGGGCTTTCTGATCGCTTACGTGGGAGATCTACTTGATTTCGGCTTCGTTGTCGTCGGTATCGGATTATCACTTTCCATCGGATCTGTTATATCTGTTTTGGCTACTACCATTGTAAAGGATTATGCAGGGTATCTCCTTGGTATACTCGGTTCTCTTTTTATGGGGACTTACATTTCCTACATCCTATTTGATATCAAAACTGCTTTCGTAGCATCGTATGCAGCCCCTATAATAGGGATCGTTACGGTTTTAGTTTTTATTAAAATCATCAATGATGCAAATGTTAAATAGACGACTATCCTTCTGTCTAGTTTGTTAACATGAACTCAAACAACCTTATTTTACCGGATGATGCGGCATCGGTTGCCCTGAAGTTTCTAGACTTGGAAGGCAAGTGTCGAGAGATACGTATACCCACTGATATTGTTGACATAATAGTTAAAGACGGTATCAGCTTCGACTCGTCTAACGTAGGGTTCACAAACGTCTCGCAAAGTGACATGGTTGCATTACCCGATCCGGATAGCCTAAGAGTTGTTGACCGGAATGGTAGAAAGATAGCAACACTATTATGTGATTTTTACTGGCCGGACGGTGAACCTTTTGCAGGGGATCCGAGGGGCATATTGAAAAACACCTTGAAAAGTATGAAAAACGAAGGATATACCTTTCGCGTTAAGCCTGAGTATGAGTTCCATCTATTAGATCCAAATACATTGAAACCCGTTGACCGCGGCAAATATATAGACGGTCGGGGACCGTCCAGTGATAAAATAGATTGGATAGAGAAGGCGATAAGTGGATGTGGTATCCCCGTACAAAAGATACATCACGAGGGGGGCCAGGGGCAGTATGAGATAGAGCCTATGCTCTATGATAATCCATTAACTGCCGCTGACGATTTTTCATACATAAAGGAATTGGTCAAGAAGGCAGCCGGGGAGAAAGGGGTCATTGCAACATTCATGCCAAAACCGGTAGTAGATGAAGCGGGAAACGGTATGCATGTACATATATCCGTGCTAAAGGACGGTAAATTCTTGTTTTCACCCGGGAAGTTGAATGAAGAGGCAAAAGGTTTCATAGGTGGATTGTTGCAACATGCAAAGGCATTATCGGCGATATGGTGCCCTACCATCAACTCATATAAAAGACTAGTTCCGGGTTATGAAGCACCTGTATATATCACCTGGGGTAAAGAGAACAGGAGCGTTTTGGTACGTATCCCCGCCTATGGTAATGAAGAAGAAGAGAAAGGCAGGGTGGAATTTAGAGCCGGTGATGCATCCGGTAATATCTATCTCATGATCAATTCATTGATCGCAGCGGGCATGGACGGCATCAAGAATTCACTGGAACCCGGTGATGAATTGAACGAGAATCTTTATGAACTGAGTGAAAGAGATATTCATCAGAAGGGATTAGAAACTCTACCTTTGCATCTCGAAGAGGCCCTGGACTGTTTGGAAAAAGATACGGTTATAGCAGAGTCCATGAAAGAGGCCTATGGTTTCTACCTTTCATTGAAAAGGAAAGAGGTAGATGATTTCAACAGAACGGTGACAGATTGGGAGATGGAACGCTATATAGAATTCTAGGGGCACCCCAAAGATTAATATCTTAAATCACCTATAGCTAATCATGGACGCTATAAGGAAAGTGGAAGGAAAGAAAAAAAGGCATAAAATCAAACTATATGCATTGAGTACCTGCGGATGGTGTAAAAAAACCAAGAAATTGTTGAAATCCCTTGACGTAGAATATAACTGCATCGATTTTGACCTACTCGAAGAAGATAAAAAGAAGGAAACCCGGGAGGAACTGAAAAAGTACAATCCCTCCGTCAGCTTCCCAACCATCGTTGTAGACGACGGGGATACCGTCATCATCGGTTTCAAGCAAGAACGTATCAAGGAGGCTCTTGGGCTATGAGTGAAGAAATGCGAGGATACGTGGAAAGGGATGCCCGGGAAAACGGTTATCATCTCTGCCCTGACCCTGAATTGTTGGACGACCTTATAGATGGTCTTGTGGCGAATGATGAAAGATACGGATATCCGTCGTGTCCGTGCAGGCAGGCATCCGGATCGAAGACCTATGATTCCGATATCTTCTGTCCGTGTGAGTACAGGGACGCAGATGTGGATGAATACGGCATGTGCTACTGCGGACTGTTCGTTTCCGAAGAAGTGAAGGGCAACCCTGATAAGCTACAGCCCATACCCGAGAGAAGACCGCCTGAGATATTGGAGGCGGGCCTGGAAGCAGAAGATGAGCCTGAAGTGGAAGCATCGGGATATGAGGAGATCAAAGTATGGAGATGCAAGGTATGCGGTTACCTGGCAGCCCGGGAGGGGCCGCCGCCTATATGTCCCATTTGCAAGGCAAAGGCAAATAGGTTCGAGAGATTTCCTCTGGACAAGTGATGAAGATTGGTAGAAAAATGGCTGGACGATGATGAAAGTATTACGTTGGAAGGTAAGGCCTTCGTTTGGATACGTACCAGATACAATCTCAACGGAACGTGGGCTCTACTTTATCTGACCAACAAGAGGTTCTACGCAAAGGACAGGCTGACTGGGTTGAAGATAGTAGATCCCTCTTTTTCTGAATTAAGCGAGATCACATCCGATGTAAAGAACTTGATCATATCCGGTGCACAGGGAGGTAAACAATTCACTCTGAAAATCAAGATGAAGGACATAGACGATACCTGGGAATGGATGCTTCGACAGAAGATATAAGAAAGGAAAAAAGGGGGTTTTTTAGACCAGTTTCAGTTCCTTGCCCAGTTTCTCGTACACCTCTAGTATCTTGTCCAGGTCTTCGAAGGACATACCGGCGTTTATCTGGTTTCGTATCCTTGCCTTGCCCTTGGCGACCATGGGGAAAACGATGGCAAGGGCGAATATGCCTTCATCGTACAGTCGGTTGGCCAGTTCCTGCGCCTTTATACTGTCACCGATCATACTGGGTACGATGGGTGTTTGACTGTTACCAGTATCGTAACCGATACTTTCGATCTCGTTTTTGAAGTAATCGGTCAATTTCCACAGTTTTTTCACACGTTCAGGCTCGTCTTCCACCACTTCCAATGCGGCTATGTTGATCGCCGCCACGTGGGGCGGGAAAGCGGCACTGAGAAGCCACGTACGTGAAGTATTGTAAGCGTACTTGATGAGCCATTCGCTGCCTGCCAGCATACCTCCGAAACCGCCGAAAGCCTTAGAGAAAGTTCCCATCTGGATATCGATACGGTTTCCGAGGTTGTATTCCTGGGCGATACCGTGGCCACCACCGAGAACACCCTCTCCGTGTGAGTCGTCTACATAGGTCATGGCACCGTACTCTTCGGCGAGTTCTTGTACCTCGTCCATCTTTGCAACGTCGCCGTCCATGCTGAATACTCCGTCTGTTATCACGATAGCACGGCGGTAGTCTTCTTCCTCCGCTTCTTTTAGACATTTCTCAAGCTCACTCATATCAGAATGGGAGTATATCATCTTGTCCGCTTTGGAAAGTCTTACACCGTCGATTATACTTCCATGATTTAGTGCATCGGATATGAGTACATCCTCCTTGCCCACTAGTTGTGGTATGAGCCCGGAGTTGACCGCAAAACCGGTCTGATAGGTCATACCGGCTTCCGTTTCCTTGAACTCGGCGATCTTGTTCCATAATTCTTCATGGACGTCCATGGTGCCCGCGATGGACCAATCCGAACCGGCACCGGCACCGTATTTTTCGATCGCTTCTTTACCTGCCTGCATAAGTTTGCGATGATTGGCCAGGTCCAGGTAGTTATTGGAAGCCAACATTATACACTTTTTACCATCCACCTGAACATGGGATGTGGAAGGGCCTTCCAGATCTCTTATGGTCCATGTCAGTCCTTCTCTCTTCATCCGTTCGTATTCCCTTTTAAGGAATTCTGTTTTTTCTTTCATTCCAATGTCTCCTGATTACTTTCGGATATCTCGCATATATTAAAAATCAGGTCCGTTTTAAATGTTTTCATCTAACGGCTCTGTTGTGTAGTCCTATAAGTTTTTCCCACTACATCATCTTTTAGATTTTCAATCATGTTTTCACCAACCGAACAGTCTAGATTCCATGCCTAATATCGTACCGTCAGGTAGTCTCCTCCAGAAGGCTTGTTCAGGTGTTTCACGAAGGCCACGCCTGTGTGAGAGAAGGAATTTCTGATTCCTACGTTTCTAATCGATCGTATTGAGGCTGCCGTGTGGTCGATTATTGTACCATTCAACGAATTCATCAAAGGAGTTGAAATGGTTCCGATTTATCCGGTAACAATCGAACCATTTCTCTATCTTACCGTTACTCTGAGGGTGCTGTCTCCTTATCCTGATCGGATGGATACCTTGAGCTT
>CAZAMQ010000039.1:0-21453 GCA_964486225.1 uncultured Thermoplasmata archaeon
TTCTTAGGCTTTTTCTTCGGTTTGTCTTCTTCCTCAGTCTTCTCTTCAGTCTTTGTTTTCTTAGGTTTCTTCTTCGGTTTATCTTCTTCCTCAGTCTTCTCTTCAGTCTTTGTCTTCTTAGGCTTTTTCTTCGGTTTGTCTTCTTCCTCAGTCTTCTCTTCAGTCTTTGTCTTCTTAGGCTTCTTCTTCGGTTTGTCTTCTTCCTCAGTTTCTACCTCGGCCTTCTCTTCAGTCTTTGTTTTCTTAGGCTTTTTCTTCGGTTTGTCTTCTTCCTCAGTCTTCTCTTCAGTCTTTGTTTCCTTAGGCTTCTCTTCTTCAGGTTTTTCTTTAGGTAATGGTTTAACATCTATCTCATCGGGTAATTTTGTATTGGGATCCATTATATTTACAGTTACACCTATAACACCTAATTTCATCTTAGCGAAGGCAAAACCCTTTTTCATCCATATCTTTTCGGATTCCCCACAGTGTTTTATGTGTCCCGCCATGAATTTCTCTTCCCTATGGCGCGGTCCGGTTATCTTACCGGATAGAACGATCTGACATCCCCTTGCTCCGGCATCCAAAATCCTCCTAACTGTGGAGTGACCAGCCCTTCTGAAGTGCCATCCTCTCTCCAAAGAATTTGCTAGTTTTTCTGCCATTATCTGTGGATTAAGTTCTGGAATAGACACTTCCTGAACCTCTATCTGGGGGTTGTCAAAGTTAAAACGCTCCTTCACTTGGCTAGTGAGTTCTCGTATGGATCTTCCTTTACGACCGATCACAAGAGCCGGTCTTTCAATATGTAACGTAATACGGGTGCCCATCGGTGTACGTGAGACATCACATCCTCCGAATCCAGCTCTCGATGTTTCCTTTTTCAGAAACTCTTTTAACATGACGCGTTTGAGCTTATCTGTAACAAATGTCTTCTCTTTTGCCATTAAACTTCCTCCCTCACCTGGAGTATTACTTCCAGATTTGTTGTCTTGCGGTGGAAGGGGGTGCTCCTCCCCATTGCCCTGGGCCGATTACCCTTGGTAGGACTACCTCTATGTGCTGCAATACTAAGGATCTTCATATCTTCGGAATCTAAACCTTTATCTTCCGCGTTACTCCGAGCTTCTTCGATAGTTTCTTTGATTATCTTTGCCGCTTTAATAGGATACCCTCCTGGTCCAACCCCCTTATTGTGTGCAGCTTGCTTTTTATGTCTTTTATAAGGAACCGCTCTCTTCTTTTCTATTATATCATCGAGTATGTTTAGAGCCGTATCGATGTCTTTGCCCCTTATCATGTTGCATACTTCATAAGATTTTTTAGGTGAGACGCGCAGTTCTTTTCCATATGCCTTCGCTGTCGTTTTTGGGTCCGGGTCCATAGTATATCCCATCTATGTGCACCTCATTTAAGTGGAATATATTTTGACGAACGGGTTGCTCCCACACCGGGACCAGAATGTTCGACATGTTTTCTCGTTAGAGCAAACTCTCCAAGATAATGTCCTATCATCTCGGGCTCTATCTTCACTTCTTTGAACTCCTTTCCGTTATGAATCGCTATAATTTTTCCAACGAATTGTGGCAGTATAACCATCTCTCTACGGTGTGTTCTGTATACTGACTTATTCGTTGTCTCGATACTTTTCAATAATGTTTTCTCCTCTTCGTTCAATCCTCTTTTAAGTGAACGCCTTGCACGTGACGGTAAAACTTCTATTAGTTCGGTGAGGGACATGGCTTTCAACTCCTCTAACGTGTGTCCTCTGTAACGGAACTCCTTTTTTCTCCGCGTTTGAATTCTTCTCTTCTTTTTCGCCATAAAAATTACCTCTTTTGCTCCTTCAACTCTTTCTTTTTCTTCTTCTTCGTGCGTTTTGAAGATAACCTACCTACCTTCCTACCGGGTGATGCGTTTGCGGACACCGTTGAAGGTACACCTACATGCTGGTGGTCTCCACCACCATGGGGGTGATTGACCGCATTCATCGCAATCCCGCTCACCTTTTTCGGTCTCTTAGCTTTACTCCTGTAAGTATGGAATTTTTTACCTGCCTTCACAAAAGGCTTGTCCTTGTGGCCACCGCCAGCCACTATACCTATGGTCGCCCTGCTGCGACTATCAATGTTTTTGAACTTACCTGATGGTAATTTAACGGTAGTCTTTGCCTTACCGTGGGAAGTCACCGCAGCGTAAGTACCGGCAGATTTCACAAGTTTTCCTCCGTCTAAGGGTTCCAATTCTATATTGTGAACGAAATAACCCACGGGTATGCTTTTTAATGGTAAAATGTTGCCGTTTTTGATCTCAGAACCGTGACCCACCTTTATTTTTCCTCCTTCAAACATGTTATGATGGGCCAACAAAAAGGTGGTCTCACCATTGTCGAACTCAACCTCCGCAAGAGGAGCGGTACGCCCGGGAGAGTGATGTAGTTCTTTGACTATCCCTTGGGTTTCCTGTGTTTTAGGATATCTGGGCTCTGCTAGATGTCGATGACTCGGCGACCGATATGTTTGAGAACCTTTTCCTCTCCTCTGAGGTATGATCCTTTTCCCCATCTAGAACACCCCTATCCTCATGCCTATCTCTTCAGCCGAGTATTCGCTTGTGAATTTTACCGTGGCCCTTTTTCCATTCTTGTCTATACGGGTGTTAACCGATTCCACCTTCACCTCGAACAACTCTTCGATTGCCTCTGCTATCTGCATTTTGTTGCATTTTAGATCCACGACGAATTCGAGCTTATTCTCTTTCTCCATCTGGTTCATCGTCTTCTCGGTAACGTACGGATAATGGATGATCTTGTGAGGTGAATCGTACTCCTTCATCATGACCACTCCTTCGTTTCATTCAATGCCTTGACGCTGAACACAACCAGCCGCCCAATGTCTCCTCCTGGGGCAAGGTCCTCAACCGTTACGCTTGTAGGTGTCCTCACGTCCACTCCTGGTATGTTAGAGAACGCACTTGCTCCTTTGCTGCCTGCTGGGAGAACCACTAGTGGTCCTACGGGTGTACGTTTGCGCCGATTTCTCATCTTACCCTTTCCCGCTCTTACCTTTTCCCCGTTTATCACCCTCTCGATATCAGGATAAATACCCAACTTTCTAAAAACATCAACAGCTTCCGCTGTCTTTTCTATGTTCTCAATATTTTTATCAACGATCAAAGGCAGACTTATTCCCTCATCAAACAAGTGACCTCTTCCCCTTACCAACGACTCATTCGCCGTTGCTGCAAGGGCGGATGCTCTAGCCTTCTTCCTCTCTTTTTTATTCATCTTTTTGCCCAGTAACTTTTCCGGAGTAGGTGGATGTGCTCTTCTACCACCTACATTGTTTGGTGATTCGGCAGCGGTGTTTCCGTATTGAGTTAATCTTTGAACCCTTGCTATCCCCCTACCTTTACCAGGGTTAGATACCGCATGTCGCATCCCTGCTCTTGGTGAAGGTCCGTACGGCTGCCTACGATTAGCCTGCATGGATATGACTGCACGGTGTATGATGTCTGGGCGTATCCCCATAGAGAAATGTATCGGAAGTTTCATCTTACCTTTCTTCACACCTTCTAAATTAAATATACTTTCTTCCATCCATCACACCCCCTGGTTAGACTCTGTTGAAACGTATGTGAGTTTAGGTTCTTTCACTTCTACGCCGGCTCTGCGTAATGGATCTTTCATCATTATAGTTCGTTTAACCGTGCCGGGTACGGAGCCGTGTAAAAGCACATAATGATTCTTCACTACTCCGTAGTTAACAAACCCGCCTTTCGGTGTAACTTCTTCGCCATTGGTTCCAACTTTGAGCACACGTTTATTGAATTCAGTCCTTTGATGAAACCCCATTTGACCAGCCTGGGGTACCGTCGGACGTATGTAACCCGGGATGAAGACGCCGGTCGTACCTACGTTTCTTCTAGATTTGCTGTTTTTATGGTCAAGTATCTTCACACCCCATCTTTTCACATGCCCCTGGGTCCCTTTACCCTTTGTGATCCCTGATACATCTATCATGTCTCCTTCTTGTGCAAAATCATTGTATTTCAATTCCTTTCCCAATATCTCTCTCCCTTTATCGACCCTTTCCTGTATCGTGCCACCACCGATCCTTATCTCCATTATATCAGGTGTTTTACTTGGAACACCGCTCACCTTCTCAGGGTGTGTATGCACGATCGCTCTTAATTCATCCACCTCTTCTATATCTATATTCTTCCACATCTTATCGGTATCGAAACTTTTTGGCAGCGGTAGTCTCTTTGTCAATAACGGGTTTACATTTTTAGCCCATACTTCTCCCATGGTCTTTAATCCGTCATGTGTTTCAGTGTAAAATCTTAGACCACAGACAGTTACGGGAGGTACTTCTACAACCGTTATAGGGACGCGTACCTCCTGTCCCGAAGTCGTGCTGGTGGGCCGGTAGTCGACTACAAAACCATGGGTCATACCGGCTTTGAATCCGGGAAAGCCCTGTAGCTTCGGTCCTTCTTCTATCTCTGCCCATGCACGTATTTTCGGAGTCATACCTTGAGCTCGCTTACGGGGAGAATACCCCATTGATCCTCTACGTGGGTGATGTTTGTCCGGCATATAGTAACACCTCTAATTCACTCGAAATCGAAAGACGGGAATAGTTCCATCGTTTCTTCCTTGGACCGTGACGCTTTACGCAGGGTTCGTCTCCGATAGCCCTTAACGTCTGGTCCCTAGGTGAGGTAACACCTCATTAAAAGGCTGTTTTATATAAAGCTAACGGTTTCCCCGATATTACCAAATCAACCAAAAAGATTAACTAATTCCTATACTGATTATTCATCATGAACATAGGAAATCAACTCGCTTTGACGGTCCTACTCCTACTGTTACTATCAACATTTGCACCTTACACCACTCCAGTACAAGGACAGGAGGAACTCATGATTTACTTCGATGATCCATTGGGAGGTGAGTCTTGGACAGGGGGTAGCACACAAAACATAACCTGGAATTTGACGATACCTGCACATGTCGATCCTATGGAAGTAGATGTATTACTGGAATATGTCTATGACGGCAGAGGACCTTACCCCATCGCTCAACTCACCGGCGATGTAGCGAATTACAGTTGGGATTCACCTACCATCAACTCCGATAATGTATGGTTGATAATCAAGGCAGAGAGTTCAGAGTCACGTTCATTTGACATAGTCGAAATTAAGATCGATTCGTCTATACCGGAGCTTATGGAATATCATCCTTCCCAAGGTGAAACCGTCCCATCGACAGATAAGGTCGAGCTTATCTTCGATCAGGAAGTGAGAGTGGAAGATGTATCCTCAAATTTTACACTGTTACATGATATGGGCACTGTAGAAGGATCCTTCCAAACGGCCGAGATTGATAATAATTACAGCTTAACTTTTATTCCTTTTAGCAGAGTACCAGCGGGCTCCAATTACAGCTGGAATCTCGATGGTGGGATTCATGACTCTAGTTCTCCGGGAAATGTATTATGGATAGATATTACAGTGGATTTCCAGGTAGAAGAAGGACCACCCGAAGTAACCGTGGTCGCTCCCGGCGTGGATACAGTGGTGAAGACAGGTGAGTACATGGAAATCAAATGGTTCACCGATCAAACGGTGCTTGATGAGAACCCGGTGAATATAAGCTACAGCGCGGACGGCGGTCAGACATGGATCAGTATCGTCAGTGGTATTGATAACACCGGTGTTTACAACTGGACCGTCCAGAAGGCGCCGATGGTTGAATACCCTATAGTTAATGCCATAGTGAACGTATCCTCCAGGAGCATCAGTGGTTACGAAGGTTACTCCAATTCAGGCACATTCAAAATATACGACAATTTCCCTCCTGAGGTTATCATAATACGACCTTACGAGGGCTCGTATCTCGTAAAGGATCATGTATATAACATACGATGGGAGGCTGTGGACGACGAGCCTTTACTAGCGAAACCTATCACCATATCTGTGACCTCAGACCAAGGGGAGACCTGGAAGGTGATCGCACAATCTATAAGCAATTCAGGCGAACACCCATGGAAAGTGGAAGGCATACCATCGGGTGATGCTATACTCAATGTAAGCTGTACAGACTCTCACGGAGCAGTCTCATGGGATCATTCATCTCCATTTAATGTTCTAGCTGAGAATCCACTTTCGCTTAGAATCACACCGGCGAATTCTTCTTTCAACAGCCGAGACCTTGTAAACATAAGCTGGGAAGCGCCCGATTTGATTCCCGAAACACAACGTTTTAGACTACTATATTCGGTAGACGGGGAGACATGGATCGATTACAGGGAGCTTGATCCCGAAGTAAATTATACTGATGTACCTATTCCTTATGAAATATCTTCAGATTTCAGATTCAGATTGGAAATGTATGATTGGGAAGACGTACTTTTTTACGCGGACAGCTACGAGTTCGAGGTTTTTCCGGAAATACTCGATGTACATATGGAGTACATAGACGAGTTCACCTTTGTAACAATCAGGTTCAACGGATACGTGGGTCTCAGACATATGCAAGACGCGTTAACACTCTATAGAAACGGTGAAAAGGTGGAAATAGACCGTGATGATATTTACTCCCGTCATTCGTCTATCATAGTACTTATTGTTAACGATCTCGAACCCGGAGACTATAGCGTAGAGTTAAATTCCGATGATGTGGAGGGTAGGGACTTCACGTCTAGAGATTTAATTTCATTCAACGTTCCGGATCACGCAACTCGGGAATACTGGGCACTTCTGCTTTTTATACCACTTGCACTGGTCCTTCTATACATGTATAGGGGCAAGGGGAAGGAACACAAAAAAGTACCACAGACACACGTAAAGATACATCGATGAATGGTGACTTACCTACCTTTCTGCAACAACTATCCATGTATTCGCTTCTTCAAAGTAGGTGGAATCTACATCATATTTTTTAATGTTTTCGTACCCTACTTTACTCAGGAATTCACCGATCTCATCTTCCGACATCAATCGGAGCTGTATCTCGTATTCTCCGTCAGTTAAATCCCCTCCTTCTTCCACGTGTAGCTCTTCTTTGATCTCGAGCATTTTTGTTTTTGAATGATAACTGCTGGAATTTCTCTTCCAAACTTTCAGTCCCGGGGGTGTTTCTCTTATGGGTTTGAACACTTTTTCTTCTCTCTTAAAATCTTCGCTTGGTATGTGAAACAGTTCCAATGCAAGTGCTCCGCCTTCCCTTAAGTGTGCGTATGCTCTTGTCAGGACGGAAAGTATCTCTTCATTTTCTAGAAAATGATGAAAATCTCCCGTGGATATGAATATGAGGTCGAATTTCTTATCGAGTTTGAGGTATCTTACGTCGGCTTTAATGATATCTATGTTATCCAGTCCCTCCTTTTCCACCCTCTCCTCGGATTCATAAACCATACACTCTGTTATATCCACTCCCGTTACATGGTAACCCCGTTTGGCTAGACCGACTGCCAATTCTCCCGTACCGCACATCAGATGAAGCACGTTTTTCCCGTAATCGGATGCCAGCTTCGCCCAGAAATCTATCTCTTTGGTTCTATCCGGAAAAAAATAATCTATCGTATCCGCCCGTAGTGCATAGATCTCCGTCATATTTGCAGGACGTCGCCGTTTCATGTATATAGGAAGTGAAGGATGTTATTTAATTGTTTTTCATGTTTTTCTTATCCGTTGATACAACGCCTTCTTCATCTATCTTGAATCTAATCGAAGTTCCCACCGGGACGGAACGATGCTTGACCAAGGTGCACATTCTGTGATGAGGACCGATAGTCCTGAGCTCGATTATCGTCTTTGAATTGTGATACAATATGTGTCCTCCCAGTGGTTTATCCACATCTTCTTTTTGACTGTGGTACACTTGGGTAGTTATCACAACCGGTATATCCTTCTTCCGTGCTATCTTCAGCAGGCGTATCATCTGACGACCGAGGCGTTTTGATACGTCCCATTCCTCGTCATGGTTGATCAGCGTACGGTAAAATATTGTGAAACTGTCCACGACCATAAGCCCCACGTCTATATCGTTGGATTGTATGACACTGTCTGCCTTGGCTAGTGACTCCTCTTGCTCGGCGAAGGAATGCACTTTGTAGAATAGTGTGTTGTTCATCACTTTGTTGGAATCTTCTCCTGCTATCTGGTGTAATCGTTCGACGGAGACACCTTCGGTATCTATGTATATCACCTTCTTTCCGTTCAGGGCGGCGTTCTTTGTCAATTGAAGGCAGATATTTGTTTTACCGGTTCCTCCGCCACCATAGAGACCGGTTATGGTCCCTGACTCTATACCACCTCTAAGTAACTCGTCAAACTCCTTACATCCCGTGGATAACCGCATGCCTTTGCTAAAGCCTAAGGGGGATATTATGCTTTGTGGTATGTAGTCAATCACTCCAATCATTTTTTATATCACATTGTTTTTCGTTTTGACATCGGAAACAATAATATCCGTATCCTGAGTCACCAGGATGGAATCCTCCTTACCGGGGCAGGAAACAAAACTTATTCGAGTCCGCTCCTTCTTAAAGCGAGTGACAATCGGAATCACAAACAATTTCACAGGAATAAAATTCCTGTTCTCGCCAATTAACAAAATTGGCGATCTAAAACACTCTCAGAGTTCGCTGACACTCATTCTTGCGAGGGTAGCCAAGCATGGCCAAAGGCGCAGGACTTAAGATCCTGTCACGTAGGTGTCCGAGGGTTCAAATCCCTTCCCTCGCACTATCTTTTATTCATAACTATATGATTTTTACTAGTAAACAGGTGCGGAAATTTTTCCTCAACACCGTGTAAAAACATCGGTTTTTCAATACAATTTCCGCGTTTACAGTGAACTAACGCATGAATGATTTCCTTTGGATCATAATCCCCTGCGGATGCCTCAAACTTCGTACCGCGCTCATCTTATATGATAACTTTCGATCATTTATCCGTCCCCAACATCAATTGAATAGTAACAGTTATATATCTATCAGGTTTTATCACTTTGTTTAGGAGAAACAATTTAGATTCTCGTAAAGATGACAGGAAAAAGGGATAGTCATGAAAAGTGAATATAAGAAATTGATGACCGTGTCCGTGGTGATAATACTGCTACTCAGTGTCGTCATTCTGATATACTTACAAGATGACGATTCTTCTATCGCATTATTTACTTTTCTGAAGAGTAACGAGTAAAGTTATCGAGAGGACGATACTCATGATCCATTCACTCAATGAACACACACAAACACTTCCGAAAACTTATTAACTACAATGTTTCTAAGAGTCGAACATGGCAATCCATAGGTCCGCTATCAAGATGCTCGTCTATCTGTTCATATCCGTGATACTTCCGGTAGCGTTGATTCTGATCAACCACATATTCTGGATAGATAACGTGGTACTCACAGCGATACTGATGGTTTGGATGGGGTTCGCACTACTGATTATTCAGCCTTACTCGATAGGCGAATACAAAACAATCGAACCGTAGTCACGTCAGCACTCAAAATCTTCATCACAGACCTCATGGGACTCAGATAGGGGTGGTCATCATTCGTGTGTCGAAATATGCTCACAATCATTTTAAATCTTTATCTCAAGAAAATGCACAATAGTTTTATAATCAACTTTTCGTATCCGTGTACAGTGAAGCTAGATGATGCCGGGAAACCCAAGACAGATGAAACGAATGATGAAGAAGATGGGTATGAAGACAGAAGATATAGATGCAAACAGGGTAATAATTGAGACCCCTGATAAGAATCTCATCTTCGAAGATGCTCAGGTCGTATGTATCGACGTCCAAGGTCAGAAGACCTACCAGGTGGTGGGCACTCCCAAGGAAGAGGCACCTGAAGGCAAGGTCGTGGTACCCGAAGAGGATATCAAGCTTGTAGCATCACATGCTGGTGTATCAGAAGAAAAAGCTAGGGCGGCGCTTGAAGAAGCTAAAGGCGAGCCTGCGGAAGCCATAATAATACTAACCTCTTAAATCAAACGGTAGGAGCAGAGATAGTTGAAATCCAAAGAGATACCCGTCAGTACAAGGATACTCGTATCCATAATAGTGATGATATGTGTTTCCATCTCTTTAGTCAACCTTTTCACCATGTTTGGGGTCATATCTTCTCCCGATATTCTCACCTATGCTATCATGATAGGTTTGTATATGGTTCCTTTCATAATAATAAGCGCTACAGTTAACAAAATTTTCAAAGAGGAGAAAAAGGCGATTAAAAATTTGGTTAAGGGAGAAATGGATATAAGCAGGAAGATAGAGTTCAACATCAAATTCAAACCAAAGGAAACCATAATGGCCGATACCTCTACCCATCCTGCTTTTTACGTCAAGATAGCCATAGCCTCCATACTCTCCGTGTCCGTAGGTCTCGTGTCTTTCTCATTATTCTCCGAGGGTGTATTGGTTGGTGAATTGAACCCTATGTTGATCGCCTTTGCACCACTTTTTGCCGTCTGTGCCCTCATACACCTGTTCAGTAAAAATATATTCGGCCCACACGGCTGGCGTGAGTTTTTGGAGCACACATGGATCGCTCTGCTGGTGATAATATTCTCTATATCTTTTATGATGTCTCTGAGACATTATGTACTGGCAACCTATCCCAGACAGTTTTGGGAGAGTTTTATGGGTCTGCCATTCTCACTTCATACTATAATGTTCTTTCTGATAATGCTCCTGATAGGTGGTATCTTGATACGTCTGGGTGATTTCTTCAAGTTAGAGACTTCTCCGCTGAAGGCGTCGGGTACAACTTTTGTACTACTATCTATCTCATTTTTGGTACCCATCTTCGATTTTATTCGATGGGATACGCTACTCTTCATAGTATCTCAGGCATTTAGCATATCCTTGATAGTTTACGGCATAGCGGTGGCTGTATTGTTGTACAAGGATGCGGGTATGAGATATCTGGTTACAAATGGGCGTGTCATCAAGTTAAACACCCACAAACTGGAGCGTTCTCTCTATTACCCGTTGGTCAACCTGAAGAAGGTAAATATGGTACAGGATATGCTCGCATCTACCTTCGGATATGGAAATATAGTGTTGTTATTCAAAGTAGGGAAGGAAAACCATAGATCAAAAGCTTACTGCATCCTCTACGGTGTTAAAAAACCAGAACTCATGGAGAACACTATCAAAGCTGTCTCTGACCTCAAGAAAACTAAGGTTCTTCTTGATGGGAAGAAAAGGAGGCCGATAAAGAGGAAGAAAGTAAGACCGATAAAGAGAAGGAAGGTAAACAAAAAAATTCCCGTTAAGAAAAAAAAGATATCAAGCAAGAAGAGAGATTTCCATTATCGCTTGTTTGTACCGGTATTCATGATATCACTGCTACTCACATCGATGGCACTCCCGACGATCTCGGCAGATAACGGCACCCTCCCTCCGCAGTTGGTCCATGAGGATTATCTGATAACCTATTCCACCGCCTCGATACTTTACATAAACGGAACCTTCGAGGTCCATGCATACACTGTAGAGGGTCGTAGAATGGAAGTTCATGAAATCAAGATGTTTGCTACGGAATCACCGGAAAATGGAGAGTTCATAGAATATATTATCCATGACGAGATAGAGGCACAAGTGCAGACCCTACTCGAAGCCGGTTATAAGATTGTAGAGGATACAGTTGGTGTGAATATAAGTACCGACATATCCATAGACAAGAATTCACTTTACGATGATACATATTCGTCGGATCCCATCATCGCCTACTCTAACATATCAGTGTCATTCGAATCGTCCTATTACGGATTAAGGGATTATTCGGACCTTGAAGATATAGTAATGGGAACTCTGAAGGTGGGCGGTTACCTGTCCCAGGATTTTGAGATGGTGTGCAAGGGGGGACATATGATGACTTATAACTTCGTCATCATGGGGGACCTGGTCTTTGGTAACGGTGAAAACGAATTAACCACATCCATCGATAACACTGATAATACCGATATTGTACGCGACGACCTCCTCATCGAGATCCATCATTCGGAACCCATAGATATCGGAGACATCCATGCAGAATCTTCTCTACTAATTGATATATACGAGATCAAAAGAGGAGAGGCCGGGGAATATCTGACAATGAATGTTAACTACTCGGCCATGATATATTCCATATCTGTTCCTTCACTTCTGGAAGAATTCATCCCCGACCAACTGAAGATAGAATACGTTAATGCTGATCTGTTACGCCTTTTCAACCACAAAGGATTGGGGTCCGCCGTTTATAATTTTATCGATTTTCTGGAACACAAGTTCACAGATCAACTACATCGATGGGGTGATGAAGTTGTTCACGATGATATGAGTATAGTGAACTTGGACGCGGATTATGATATTGATCACATGGACTCGGGGAAACCTATACTGTTTTTCTTCAACGCCAGCCTCAGATACACAATATCGGATAGAGCCGAGGGGATGCAAGCCTTCATTCCCACGAAATTCAGCTTCTCGGATACCGTTTCCCTTCCAATCACCGGCACCTCGGATCTGCCGATGGATATCAAAGTACTGATCCCCCAAGGTATCGACTTTATGAGCGCCAGGTTAGATGGTGCGAACAAGGAAATACATGAAGACGAAACCGGAAGACAGTATACTACTCTAGAGCTAGAACCCGGTGCTTCCCATAACTTAGCCATAACTTTGGGTACTACGGTGAATCTGATGGAGATGTTTCCCATCGTGTTGTTGATAATTTTTTTGTTTATCACATGGTTTTCATTAAACGTATACAGCATTAAAAAGCGCCGCCGTAAGAAGAAAAGTAAGTGAACGGCTTATCGGGCGATAACGCTAGTAGTCTTAACGACACAGATTATATATACTTAAAATGAGATTACTGACGGATAATATGTCTTCCTATGGTATGAGAGAAATCATCTTGCTTTCCCTGAAAGATTGCGAGGTTTACAAAAACCAAGAAGAAGTACCCTATGGGTTTTCCCTCTCTGGACTCACAAACACATTAGGGTCAGAAAGAGACCTGATCTCTGAAAAAATAAAAGAGTTGATCGAGGAAGGGTTAGTAGAAGAGAGAAAAAAATATGTACGGGGTAGAAAAAGAAAGAGAAATGTTTATTTTCTCACCATCGAAGGTGCGGAGGTGGAAAGTAAACTCCGAGATATGGTAAAGAAGGAAACCGTTAAAATCAAGATGGGTGAAGATATCAAGGAGATACCCCTGGGTGATATAGCGGATTATATAGAGCAAGAGGACCCCCTTGTTAAAACTTTGAGCAGTATGGAAAAATACGGCATACTGGATCTTAGCGAGGGGATGACTCCTGAGGATGTTTTCGTTGGACGGAAAGAGGAGATGAACAAACTGCGTGATACTCTCAAGGATGTAAAGAAGTCCGGTTCTCATACGGTGTTCATATCAGGGGAAGCAGGTGTGGGTAAGACTCGATTGATATCAGAGTTTAAAAGGTATGTATTGGAAGAGGACTACGATTTTTTGCTGGGAACGTGTTTGAATGAGATGGCTGATCCATACCTCCCTTTCAAAGAGGCTTTTAGTGGCCATATAAAAGAAAGTGACGGAGTCGATATAAAATCGATGAGCAGGGTTGCATTTGTCGGGGCGATCAGAGGTATAGAGGTGTCCAACAAAAAAATGTTTGATGTGGAGAGAGAAGCAACCTTCTACGAAACAGCGGAGTACATACGAAGTATCTCGAAGGAAACACCCCTAGTGGTTTTTCTGGACGACGTGCAATGGATGGATAAAGCTAGTGCACAGATATTGAATTACATGACATATAAACTGGGTCCCTCACCTGTCTTTTTTATCTGTGCATATCGGCCGGAAGATATGACAGATGATGTATCTATAAAATTTATATTTCAACACATGAAAAATAGTTGCACCAATGTAACGCATATAGAATTATCGCTCCTGGGTGAAGATTCTACAAAAAGGCTCATCAAAGGTGTTCTGCAGGTGGAAGACGTACCTGAGACCTTCGTTCACATGATACATGAGAAGACCAGTGGAAATCCACTTTTTGTCAAGGAGTGTGTTAAACATATGTTAGAAGAGGGTGCGTTAGATCCCGAAACTAATACCTATCCAAAGAGGCAAGATGTTATACGTGTTCCGAATATCATTCAGACGGTAATAGAAAGAAGAGCGAATCGATTGAATAGTAAATCGAAGAGGATCCTTGAGGTAGGTAGCGTCATCGGTGATGTCATGGATTTTACTCTCCTGTCCGAGGTGATGGATGTAAATACCTTTGACCTGTTGGATCAAATAGACATCTTGGTTGCAGCAGGACTTTGGCAGGAAAGTCTGGATGAAGAAACGATATTTTTTCATCACAGTCTTACAAGAGATACCGTTTACGACGGTTTGAGAGATATAAAGAAACGACTTCTACACTACAAGGTCGCTACATGCATCGAGAAATTGCATTCTCGTGATACAGATAAAGTATCTCCTTTGCTTGCATACCACTATAAAAAGGGACAGAAGTACGAAAAGGCCTTTAAATATTACAAGATGGCTGGGAATAATGCCAAGGACGTCTATGCCCACGAAGATGCCATAGAGATGTTTGAGAACGCTCTTGATATGGCCGATATGATCGAAAGTGGCCGTGAAAAGACGTTGGATATCAAGGAGGAGTTAGCGGATATCTATTTGATACTCGGGGATTATGATAAGGCTAGGGGGAGTTTCCAGTCTATACTGGAGAACGATACGGATAAAGAAAGAGCTCTCCGGATGTACAGGAAGACATCGGAGGCGTGGTTGAATCAGAGTCATTTTAACGAAGCATTGGTATCTGTAAATCAGGGATTATCATTGCTGGAAGATGAGGATGATTTTGACCTGACGTTGTGTAAGCTTCTCAGTCTAAAAGGGTGGGTATACCTACGAATGGATATCAAAGACCAGGCTCCGGAATTATTCAAGCGTGAAAATGATATAGCTTTGAAGATAAATGATGAAAGGTCGATAGGACGGTCCTACCATGATCTGGGCACTTTACATTATCTGGAGGGAAAGCTTGACCTGGCTAGCAAATATCTACAGGATGCTATCGAAGTCTGGAAAAGATTGGGTGAGGATCCGAGATTGACAACTTCTCTTAACAACATCGGATTGGTGAAGATGTATCGGGGGGAATGGGATCAAGCGGAACGGTACTTCAAGGAAAATCTGGAGAATTATAAAAGGATAGGCGACAATTTGGGTATCGGGATATCATTTAACAACCTCGGTGATGTATATAGGGAAAAGGGAGAATTCGAGGCCGCATTAGAGTGTTTTGAGAAGAGTAAATCCATAGATGAGAAATTATCCAATACGGATGGTGTTGCGGGATGCATAAACAATATGGGGATAACGTATTACAAGATGGGTGAGCTCGATAACGCCCTGGAGCACCATTTAAACAGCCTTCATATCTACCGTGAAACCGGTAACAAATCTCGGTGCAGTTGGGTACTCCAATGTATGGGTGAAGTTTACATGGCAAAGGGTGAATTTGAAAAGGCCCTCGAAGTCCTGGAGGAATCATATGAGATCAAACTCGAAATTAGTGATGATCCGGAAATTGCTTTAAACTTGGTCATAATCGCAGAGGTTCTGTTGGAATCCGGGGACATCAATGGTGCACAGGAAAGAGCGGAAAGGGCACTGGAGTCATCCCAAAAATTGATGACCAAGGAGGTTATGGGTAGAGCCAGTAAAGTCCTCGGAAAGGTACATCGGGAAAAAGGAAAATTTGATCTGGCAGAAAGGGAGCTGAACAAATCTAAAGATATACTTAAGGGCATTGCCATCACGGAATATCCCAAAACACTATATGAGATCGGTGCTCTCCACAAAACGAATGGCGAGCTTACTATGGCGATCGAATATTTTAGCGAGGCCCTTGAAACATTCCAAAGTATCGGTATGAATTCCTGGGTACTTGAATGTAGTAGTGCCATGGATGAGATCAAAGGTTCGGTGGGTAAATTAGAGATGGAGGGGTCGGTAGATGAAAAATAATATCGCGATCGGAAATGAGAATGAAGAGGTTTTCGTGGGTCGTGAGGAGAAGTTGAACACATTTCGCATCACCCTGGAAGATATAAAAGGTGGAATGGGACATACGATCTTCATCGCGGGTGAACCCGGGGTTGGTAAAACCAGACTGGCATGTGAATTTAAAAGGATAGCAGCTAAAGAAGATTTTATCATACTGGAAAGCGTTTGTGGATATGGTAACACCCAACCCTATCTCCCAATACAACAGGCGTTAATGAGTTCTGGAAAGGACATGATACGTTCGATGTCATTTATGGATGGGGAAGAGAACGGTACAATGGACGACAAGGAGATGCTGGAGGCGCATAGGAACGCAGCATTCTACGAAACCGCGGAACAATTTAGGAAGTTAGCCGGTGAAGAGAGATATCTGATATTCATAGATAACATGCATTGGGCGGACAAAGGAACTTTGAATCTCTTTCATTATCTTGCTGACAGACTCCGGGACTGCACTATATTATTTATAGGTACATATCAACCCGGGGACGCTGTACCGGGAACGGCATTAATTGGCATTAAACAACAGATGTCACGAAAGAACCTGTACACTGAGATCGAACTGGAGCCTTTTGATATACATGAAACGGAAGAGATGCTGATAGAGCTGACAGGGATAGAAGACATACCCAAGAATTTTATAAGTAAATTATACCGGAAAACCAAAGGTAATCCTCTTTTTATCAAGGAATGCGTCCATCATATGATCGAAACGGGGATCATCTCTACGGAGCATTGTAAATTCCCCTATGAAAGGGACGATTTCGCTATCCCGGAATTGATACAAGATGTTATCGAAAGGAGGATACTAAGACTGGAGGATAGTGCCCGGGAGGTCCTTCAGTTAGGTAGTGTGGTCGGTGAGGTAGTTCCATTTTCTTTGTTATCCAACGCATCCAATCTGGACGAATTCGATCTCTTGGACCAGATAGATCTTTTAATGGCAAACAAGTTATGGATTGAAGATCCGGAGGAAGAGATCTTTCAATTTACACACAACATGGTCCACGATATCGTTTACAACGGTATCGGAAAATGGTTGGAAAAGAAAAGACTGCATCTTGCGGTGGCTGAAGCGATAAAAAACGTTTATGATGAAAGTTTTGATAAAAGATATTCGACGCTTGCAGATCACTATATGAAAGCTGAAAAATATAAAAGAGCGCTTGAATTCTACCTGGAAGCGGGTCATAAGGCCGAAGAGGTCTATTCACATGAAGATGCCATCGACATTTATAACAGAGCGATTAAAGCCACTTTGATGCTGCCAGAAGAAAAAGCACTTAAGTTGCGTGTTTTAGAGGACCTAGCCGAGGTCTACAGGTTGATAGGTGACTACGAAAAAAGCCTGGAAAAACTGTACAGTGCACTAACTGCGGTATCTTTTTTTGAGGATGAACAGAGAATATATCGCCAGATCGCCAACACTTGGCAGGAACATGGAGAATATGGTAAAGCCTTGAAACTGATAGAAAAGAGGTTATCTCTCGATGAAGAAGCAACTTTAGAAAGATGCAGATTACTGGGGAAGAAAGGTTGGTCGCTCATGCAGATGGGTAAATATGATAGGGCAATCGATGCTTTTGAAGAAGAGAAGGAGGTAGCGGAAGAGATCCAGGACGAAAAAGGGATAGCCCAGGCATATCATGATATGGGATGTATATCTATCAGACGAGGCGAATTTGAAGCGGCGGTTGAAAATCTTGAAAGATCCAGAAAAATACGCCAGAAGACGGATGATCTAAAAGGGCTTTCAAAGACGATACACAATTTGTCAGTGATACATACATTGAGTGGTAACCTAAATAAGGCACTTAAAGAGCATGAAGAATGTCTAGAAATATATGAGGAGATGGGTGATAAAACAACCGTCGGTAAAATTCACAACAATATCGGCGCCACCTATCAGGAAAAAGGGGACTTGGATAAGGCATTGCATCATTTACATATAGGGTATGAGATATCTGAACAGGTTGGCAACAGGTTTTTGATGTGTAATACAATGGTAAATATAGGGCAGACGTACATGGATAAAGGCGAATTAGAAAAGGCGTCGCATCATCTGACGCAAGGGCTGAAGATATCCGAGGGTGCGGATTACTTGGACGGAAAGATACATTCCCAGTATTTCCTCGTAAATCTGGAACTTGCCAGAGGGAATTATGATAAGGCTGAAGAACACCTGGAACGATTGGTAGGATCAACTTTAGAGCGTGATGTTGAAAGGGATAAAGGACTGGTCGAGCATCTTAGTGGGTTGATTAAGCGAGAGAGGGGTGAGATAGAAGCATCCATCTGTTCACTTGAGGAAGCGGTGCGGATATTCGATGGAACGGGATCTTCCGACCTGAAGGCAATAACTATGTATGAATTTGGATTATCTTTGAAGAAAAACGGTGAAATTCGAAGGTCAAATGAACATCTCCGGGACGCTTTGAGTTATTTTAAAAAAAGGGGTATGAAACTTTGGATGGAAAGGTGTGACAAAGCCATTGTAACAGATTGCTAAATAGTGTGTTCTATTAGTCTGAACTCGCTTCTCTCAAACGCTCTATCACAAAATCTTTTTCCAGCTGAGCAAGGAATCTACCCAATTTAGGTCCCCTCGGTTGACCAATCAATATCTTGTAGAATACCCTGAAGGCCTTTCCCTTAGCGATATCGGTTTCCTCCGCTACTTCATGTACCTTCTGGTGCAACCATTCGGGTTTCCAGAGTCCTTCTTCCAGAAGCTGTTCGATGTACATCTTTAGGAATACCTTCTCATTATCGGATAACTGAACAGCCGGCATAGATTTACTTATAGAGAATTTTACCATCTCGGGTGCGAAGTTTTTTAACCAATTTTTAACGTGTTCTATTCTCTCTTCCAGTCTGCGCCTGTCTTTATCCGTCCACTTCTTATCAGCCACCAATTTATATATGTCATCCATATCATCATATATCTGAACCATGTTCACCAGGTGTCGATAAGGTACTCTAGATGGTTTTCTGGAAGGTATTTCATCCACCTGGGATAGTTCATAGAGTCTAGCGCCGTCTTCGTCGATGGTTCTATTAAAATATTCATCTTCGCATGCGTCGTATTCGTCAACAAGATCAAGTACGCCCAGACCCGGGTCGAAGTCGATGTGTGTATTGAGCTTGTATCGAAAGAGTAGATACCTTACTATTTCGGGACCCACCATATCCAGCATGTCTTCACCCTTTATGGCGATGCCCGTAGAGGATGACATAGCACCCTTTCCCTTGAGTTGTATCCATTCGTAAACCACTGGTTGTGGCGGATCGCAGTTGAATACATCCTTCACTATCTCCACACCAGTATCCCAAGAACCGCCTGATGCTGCATGATCTTTACCCAATGGCTCGCAGTCAACTCCGAGTATCCACCATCTTGCGGGCCAATCACATCTCCAAGGCAGTTTTCCCTGGTCCGTCCGTATATCCGCCCTTCCCGAATGCCCGCATCGGCAGGTGTATTCAACGAATGGATCGTTGAATCTGGTAACATCCGCTTGTCCAAGCACACCACATGAGGAGCATATGGGGTTGTAAGGATACCAATCATCGTTCAACTCTCTTCCGGTGATCTCGGATAGTATCTTCCTAACCTTGTCTCTGGATACTATCAGTTTACGGATGGCCTCTTCGTATTTCCCTTCGGCATACATCTTATGGGTATAAAGAACGTCACAAATCACTCCCAACCGTTCGATCGAGTGAAGAAAGGGTTCTAGGTAGTGGTCTACGTAGCTTTCGTGTGCGCCACAAGGACACGGCGTCTCACTCAAAGGCTTTCCTACATGTTCATCGTAATGGTCGGGAAGAAAGGGATAAACCTTCCTGAGCGGGTCTATGGAGTCTGCGATGTAAATCAATCTGGCTTCACCCTTTGCCCTGCGTATTGCGTCCCCGGTGAGTATCTCTCTCAGGCTTCCTAGGTGTATGGGTCCGGACGGCGTGATGCCTGTGGCTATGAGAGCCGAGTCTATGAGAATGTTTGCTTCCACGTCTGCCCAATGCATCGGAATCCTATCCGATAACCCTTGCCCTTATCAGGCTGCGGAGGGGAACACCTACAACATCGTCCTGGCTGTTCTTGTTAACCGTTACGACACACAACACGGGCTCTGCACCTTCTTCTTCAAGGTCGGTAATAGCCCCCTCCATGGTCTCACTTGTGCTGATGACATCGTCAACGATCACCACCCTTTTACCTTCTACACCAGCATAATTAGAACTGAAAGAGCCGCCGCCGCTGGGCCGTTCTGTTTCCCGTGGACGATAAACAGTTAGTTCCTTTCCCAGTTCTTCGGAAATTAATGTTGCAATAGGAATACCATTTATGGCTATACCCACTACGGTATCGAAGTCGCCTCCCGTTTTCTGCATCTCTTCCAAGATAATATCGGACATCAAAGCGGTCAATAATCCTATCCTACCTCCGAATACGCCTATGGATCTCCAGCCGATCTGTACATCTACCGGGGGTTCTTCATCCTTTACGTTCCTAGTCAAAAGCCAGTTGATCGTATCTACCGACAGACTCAGTTCTGTGGCTATCTCTTTTTCCTTCAGGCCCTTCTCCTTGAACTTCATGGCCTTTTCAACAAGGGATTCAATACCTTTCATCTTCGATCACTTCAGCCTCTTAACAAAATGCTGATATTATAATATTGTGGTCGGTCGATGTGATCGATCGGTACGATGTGATCGATCGGTATCTTGAGACTATATTTTAATGGTTGATGTTACCAGCTACGTTCAGGTGTACCGCATGCCTCGGATGAAGTGGTTATTCAAGCCCTTTGGAAGACCATCTTCATGGACATACCCATCTCAGAATATTCCAGGGTGAGGGTGCTACCGCTGATTTTGTAATCGAATTCCGTAGACGTGCCATAATCGTCGTCTGTTATGCGTAATTTACCGTCTCCTAGATTTTCCCATTCAAATGTACCATGTACCCCATCCATAAATGATCGTCCAGTACCATCACTATTGAACTCTATCCAACCATCGATGTCTTCGGTGTAATCTCCTCCCCTTCCTTCAACCGATGTATAATCGGCGTTCCATCTACCTTCCAGTGAGCTCCCACCAGTGAACATCAGAACGGCCACTACGATACCGATGATCGCCACTAATGCGATAATCCCTATTATGATCGGTGTATTACTCTTTTTTCGAGGTGGTACACCCTGGGGTCCGGTATATGGTTGCTGTTGTGGAGGTTGCTGTTGTTGACTACCATAGTCACCTGGCTCTTGATTCCAGTTATCATTACTACTTTGGTTCATCATCAACAGCATTAAACTTACACTAGAGCCTGTCCGAGTAATAAGCTGTTGAAACATATTATTTTGACAGCGTAAATTTT
>CAZAMQ010000040.1:0-10100 GCA_964486225.1 uncultured Thermoplasmata archaeon
ACAACGTAGAGCTATATAATATTTACCTATATATTTTATGTATGTATGTATGTATGTATGTATGTATGTATGTATATAGGAGTATATAGTTATTGAGCATCTATATAGTATCATAGAACAAAAGATCACCGTCGATCACTTCATCACTCTGCCTTCCCCGGGCGTCCACCTCGCCCAGAACAGGCACGTATATGCTCAAAAACACCAGCAGTGCTACTGCAAACAATATCTTTTTCCACATCATGAAGGACTTATATTTCCCCCTCCATTTAAACATTTCTAGATATGGTTGTACAAATATACAAATGTTCGCTAACATGTCCTTCCTGACTTCATCTGACTATTTGGCACCCCTATTTGGAAAAACAAGCCGGTTTAACTATTTTACACAATTCACCATCGGCGGTTAACTTTTAATATCATCCTCTTGTTATCTCTTAGGGATAAACATGGTAAAGATACTGGTATGTTACTATTCAAGGTCCGGAACGACAGAGCGGATGGCCCAAGAGATAGCGAAGGGGATGGAAGAGAGTGGTACGGACTGCGATATCGAACTAAGAAGGGTTGAAGAAACACAGGTGGATTCACTGCCCGAATACGACGCGATCATACTCGGTTCGCCAACGTACTACGGACTCCCGGCCGGCGAGATAAAAATCTTTCTGGACGAGAGTGTCAAGCACCACGGTAAACTGGACGGTAAGGTAGGAGGCGCCTTCGCATCAAGCGCGAACCCTGCAGGTGGCAACGAGACCACCGTCATAGCTATACTGGAAGCACTATTGATACATGGCATGGTGATCAAGGGAGATCCGAAGGGCGATCACTACGGACCCGTGGTCATAGGAGAGCCGGATGAAGGCGAATTGGAACGGTGCAGAGTTTACGGCAGATGGATGGCGGAATTTTCCCAACGGTTAGGGAAGGACATCTTTGAGAGGTGAGTTCCATGGAAGGAATTTATGACGCACATGTTCATCTGGGACCCTCGGGAGAATGGTTGCCATACCTTAACCCCGAGGAGGATGCCGGGAGCATAATCAATGCCATGGACAAGGCGAATGTTGAGAAAGCCGTCATCTTTCCTAACCCCGCGGTGGGTGATAGATATCCTGAGCTAAACGATATAATCCAAGCGGCGGCAGAGGAATATCCCGACAGATTCATCGGCTTCGGAAGGGTGGACCCACGAAGAGGGAAGGAGGCCGTTGAAGAGGTGGAACGTTGTTACGAGATGGGGTTGAAAGGGATCAAGTTACACCCCTTTGTAGAGACATTCAGGCCGGACCATCCCAACTTTAAAAAACTCTTCGATATCATATACGAAAGGGAGATGATCATACTAACACACACGGGTCAAGGATTCGCCTCTGCCGGCCTTATGAAAAAGACACTTGAAGAGCGAGAGGATATGATCATCATACTCGGCCATCTTAACGAAGGTTGTATCTCCGTGGCGGAGAGATTCGATAACGTATATATCGACACATCCGGTACGAGGGTTTACATGCTTGAATACGCTTGCCAAAAAGTCCCTGATAAGATCTTGTTCGGTTCGGACCATCCGTACCTCAATTACCGTGTGCAGAAAACAGTTGTTGAAGAGGCGAGTATGAGTGAAGAAGTAAGAAAGGGAATATTCGTAGACAACCTAAAAAGATTGCTGAAGGATGGAATATGAAACTATTCCTCCTGCGATACGGTGAGTTAGGCACTAAGAGCATCAGTATAAGAAGAAATTTTGAGTTTATACTCATTGACAACATAGAGAGGATGTTTCTCAAAGAAGGTGAAGAAATAGTTCTCGAAAGGACTAGGGGTAGGATATTTGCCCATGCGGACGCCACAGCCGGACATATCTTTACGAGGATTTTCGGCCTTGTGTCATTCAGTCCGGTAAGAGAAACGTCTTCAGAAATAAACAGCATCCTAAAAGAGGGCGCAAAAATTTGGACCGAGAAGGAGGGTTCTTTTGCGGTAAGAGCACGGAGGACGGGTACCCATCCGTATACCAGTCAGGAACTCGCAGCGGCTGTTGGCGGTGCCGTGCTTGAGGTCAATCCACAGCTCACAGTAGATCTCTCCTCACCCGACCACGAACTCCATGTGGAAGTCAGAGACAGTAAAGCGTATCTTTTCATCGAAATCTACAATGCACCCGGCGGACTCCCTCTCGGCAGCCAGGGTAAAGTAGCAGCCTACGTAGAGAACAAAAACGATTTTCTAGCTGCGTGGTTGATGATGAAAAGAGGAGCACGTACTTATATCATACATCCTCCGGACAACAAGTGGGCGGATGCACTGGACGGATGGGATCCTAACCTCAAACGGATGGAAGTGGACCGTATGGACGACATTCTCTCTTTAAAACTACCGACGGAGGTACAGGGCCTGGTAACCGGTGATACCTTGAAAAGCCTCCGCTGCATCGAACACGGACTACCTGTATTCAGACCCCTCGTAGGATTTACTGAAGAACGAATCAAGGGATATGTCAAAGATATATCAAAGCTTATTGATATCGAGACTCAACACTAAGATATATAAACCATTAGACACTTTGATGTAATATGACACTTGAAGAGGGTTGCAGGGTAGCGGTGGAAACTTGCATGGGCATAACCCCTAATGACCGGACATTAGTCGTCTCGGACGAAGGGAGTAAAAGGATAGGTGAAAAACTCAAGAACATACTCCTGGAGACCACACCACATGTTAGATACTTTAACCTGGATATTTACGGAGAACGACCTCTTCGACGACTTCCTGAGACAATAGAAAAAGCCGCCTTTAATGCAACTGCAGTGTTCTGGACGGCAAAGGCTGTGGCAGGAGAGTTAGAGAGTGTGAGAGGGCCGTTCATGAAGGCCGCCATCTTTAATGGAAGACTGGCACACATGGTGAACATCACAGAGGAGATAGTTGATATCGGTTTAACTGCGGATTACAACGAGGTTGAAGAATTCACAAATAATATCAGATCGATGTTGAAAGGTGTTAAGGAGATAAAGGTAAAATCCGACAGAGGGACCAATTTGGATATTAAAGTGGGCAAGTATAAATGGGTGGCGACCACCGGTATCCTTCGACTGCCGGGGGAGTGGCACAATCTACCCGATGGAATGGTGTACACCGTTCCTGAAGAGATGGAGGGAACAGCAGTCATCGACGGTACTCTCGGCGATTATTTTGATTCCGTATATTCCCTCTCATCAATTGAGGAGACCCCACTAAAGATTAAAATAAAGAACGGTAGGCCCCCTAGTTTTATCGAGCTGGAATGTGCAAACCCGGAGATAGAGGAAGATATAAAAGAGTATCTGGGACGCCACCAATGTTCCTCCTATGTGGGGGAGATAGGATTCGGAACCAATATTTTTGTGGACGGATTGATAGGGTCTATGCTGCTGGACGAGAAGTTCCCGGGGTTTCACATAGCCTTCGGCGACCCAAACCAAGACATGACTTTTGCAGGATGGACCTGCCCTGAACATATCGATATGGTCATACAGAATTGTAACGTATGGTTCGACAATAAGAAGATAATGGAGAAAGGAAGATATCTTCCGGATATCACACAGTTTTGAAAAATATCAGTAAAAGATATTAAGGGTTATCATATAATGATATTTATGGACAACCCGAACAATTCATTAGAGCGGCACTTAAGATACAATAAATGGATATGGCGGAGGTGGGTCGATTGGAGGATGACGTAAGTGGTTGTTTAGTATACACACCGATCCATCAGATACATAGAGCATCGGTGACCAGTAGGGAAACACCCGAGAGGTTGGACAGTGTTTACAAATACATAAAGAACCGTACGGAGATCTTAGACGTTTTCAGCATCATCGAAGAATTCGAACCAGCCTGCATCGAAGATATTTTACGTGTTCATGAGAAACCGTATCTGGATTTTATGAAGGGTTACTGTGAAAAAGGTGGGGGATTCCTTGGCGACAGCACATACGTTCAGAAAGGAACCTGGAAGGCAGCAAAATATTCTGCGGGGGGAGCAATTGAAGCATGCAAAAAGGTATTGGAAAACTATGATGTGTCCTTTGCCTTGATACGACCACCTGGACACCATGCATTACCAGATAGATACGGAGGATACTGCATCTTTAATAACGCAGCCATAGCCACAAGGTGGTTACAGAATCAGGGACACAAAAAAGTGATGATAGTTGATTGGGACGGTCACGCCGCAAACGGTACTATGAGGGTGTTCTATGATGACCCTAGCGTTCTAACTGTATCATTACACCGAAACCCTGATGGGTTCTATCCCCACGATGGATACACACATCAAGTCGGACGGGGAGCTGGTATGGGTTATAGTGCGAACCTGTGCCTTCCCTTGGGTGCGGGGGATAAAGAGTTTAAACTCGCCTGCGAGAAGATACTGTTCCCTCTGGCAAAGGAGTTCGAAGCCGATTTTGTCATCGGATGTAACGGATTTGATTCTCATCATTCGGACAATGTTGTTGGATTAAGGTACACTTCCGCAAGCTATCATTACATAGCCAACAAGCTTTCGCAGATGTACGGCGGGCGACTCGCCCTTCTTATGGAAGGGGGCTATGAAAAATTCAACGGCAAATTGTTATATACTATCTTATGCGGACTTACACATGCGGACAATCCCTATGTCGAGACCGATGACGATGTTCTTTCTCACAGTGTAATACAAGATAGCAATGTATGCAAGGATACTTTAGATTCCATAAAGAAACTTAAAAATACGCTTGTTGATTATCCCATCGGGAGGAGGGCTTTCAACTATGATGAAGATCGATAAAAAGATAATCGAAGTGAAACCGGGTGAAAGGGTTGATGCATTGGAGATAAGAAAAGGAGATGAAATAGTATATTACAGCTATAATTACAAGATAAAAAAGGAAAAAGGATGGAAACTGTATATTAGATGGGACAATTTTCAGAACCAGCCTCATATAGATAGATATGACGAGAACGAAAATCATGTGGAGAGTATCCCGTCGAGAGAAAAGAATTTGAAAGAGATATTAGAGGTGGTTGATATATTCGGTAAAAATCTGATATCGATGGACTTGACCCGGGTGTGAATTGAAAGGATGAGATTGAAAATAATAAAACAATATACTGCGGAAGAGATAGACGGTCTAAAACGTAACATCATCTTAAATCACGGAGATGATGAAAAACTGAAACAGAGAGCCTACCGCTCCGGATGCAGGAACCCAGATCTGGTTGATGACCACATAATCTACACTGTGTTAAAGAAGAACTCTACATATCATCATGAATATATATATAAATCCCCAAAATCCATCAGTGCATTAACGCCGAGAAGGGTGGATCTTTTAGAATACTTATACAAAAATGATGTTGAATCCATCACGGCTCTAGCACACGGTTTGGCAAGGAACTACAAAAACGTGTATGATGATGTAAAGGCCCTTGAAGAAAACGATATCATATCACTTAAAAGGGAGGGAAAAAACATCAAACCGGTTTTGAATGCAGACCGATTAGTCATCGATTTCGGATAATATTTACAATATATACCATAAATCACAAGTGAAATATCTGGCTAATACGTTTATTAAATAAACCATACATATATTAATTTTTGAGATTTGCGAAATCTTTTTAACCTATTATACAATAATAGCGTTGAGATGAAAGCACAAAAAGTTGATAATATAAGGTTTTCCATTGACCAGGGGTTCACCGATTTAGATATTGATATAAAATCGAGGGAAGGGGAACTATATCTGTCATTATCTAATCTCTTATTCAAGGAGGGAAAAAGGTTTTATGAGATTCCCATTGAAAAATTACAGGACATCCGAATAACCGGTCGAGAACCTTTGGAAATTGAATTTACAGTCCCTTCTATAATAATAAAAGTACATGGACACAATGCAGAACGTTTATTGGCATTAAGGCATCTATTACTGCCCTATCTGGAAGGTAAATATCTTGAAGAAAAACCTTTACCAAACGTTCTCAATGTATGGTCTCTTGGGATAAAGAAGACAAAGGCTATATCCGATCTGTTAAAAATACCCGGGGAAACCGTTGAAATGCTTATATGCAGGGCGAAGGAAGAGGGATTGATAGAAAATGATAAGATTACGGGAAAAGGAATGAGATATCTAAATAAGAATTCAGAGTATATCTATGATTGGGAGGGATGAACATGTTGGAGGAATCCGCTGATGAAGATCTTAGTCTGGCACAGAAATTCTCCATGCTTGCAAGGTTGACAAAACTAGAAACCATAATAAAGACGGCCATAGATAATTCTAAGGTGCCTCCGGTGGAGACGAGAAAGTTGTTAAAATCGAACACGCCCAAACAGGTAAAGAACACAGTAGTATTCCAATTTATGCAGGACCTCTTTCAAGAGATGGGACTAGGAAGAATGGATATTGTTAAGAAAAAGAATTTTACACTAGTGATCTCCAACAGAGACAGTCCTGTTCAAGACCTCTATTATGATCTCAAGGGGAGAAAGACATGTTACATAGTTGCAGATGCCCTTGCTGATTTTTTCTCAGAAGACCTAAAAGTCCCTTCTGAAGTAACAGAGATAGAATGCGAAAACCGAGGCGATCCCAGCTGCCTTTTTAGAATCGACCTTCAACCCCTTGCTGTTTACCGAATAGCCTTTGACGATACAGATGAAAAGATCATCGACAAAGTTCGAAAGGGAGAAGACTCGGACAAGATATGTTCGGAACTCAGCCTGCTCGAAGATGAATTGAATTACAGAATCGACACCTTGAAATCTTTCCATGTCCTAGAGGATGACATGTCCCTGACAAAGATAGGACAAACTTATTACAAATACGGGAAAAGCGTGATAGATAACAAGATGGAAGATTTCGATCCACCTTGGAAGGTGATGTCTAGTATTACATCGAAGATCGCCGATACAGAATCCTTCGCAGAGGCCATGTGCAGCAGTATCGGCGGCTTAACCATAGATGAACAACAGATAAAAGAGTCCGAAGTGATCAATCTACTAGAGGAGGCTGAGCAAAGCACGAGCTTTGCTCAATTGGTTTCCAAAACGTTCAAAGAAGATAAAGATAAGAAAAATGATAGGTGAGAGAATATGATTAAAAGGATAGAAACAGGAATATATGGCGTTGATCAGATTATCGAAGGCGGCCTGATAGAAAACACAGCCATCACCGTTGTAGGTGCTAGCGGTACAGGTAAGACGACCTTTGCCATCCAGTTTGCTATGAAAGGTATCGAGAACGGTGAGCAAGCACTCTTTGTCACCCTTGAGGAGAGTCCAAAACAGATAATGCTTGAAGCTGAGATGATGGGCTGGGACATGCGCAAACATTTCGAGAAATCACTGTTCTTCATACATCTGAGCGGCCAGAATTTTAAAGAGATGATCGAAGAACAATTACCCAAACTAGTCAAGGCAAGGAAGGATTATGACATTAAAACAAGAGTAATAATAGACCCTCTAACGCCAGTCATATGGTCCACGGAGGACAAGCTTTCGCAAAGAGAGTTACTTGAGAAACTTTTCTCCCCGTTAAAAGAACTCGGAACTGTAATGGCAACGGTGGAAGAACATTCAAAGCCGGGTGAGATAGTCGGTGAGGACGTGCTTCTGCCGATATATTTATCCGATGGTGTTTTCCATCTAGAATACTTCCCTGTAGGAGGTGCATTCAACAGAACCTTCAAGATAATCAAGATGAGGGGGACCAATCACGGTGAAGGTCTTTACCCTTACGTGTTCGTGAAAGGTGCCGGAGTGGTTGTTAGGTCCACGCCCATCGAGATTAAGGATGAAACAAAGGCTGATTATGATGAATCCTTCAAGAGTGCATTGGAAACTGCTGAAGCCATCGATGTTCCGGAAATCATGATAGAAAAGATAGAGCGTATGCGAAAAGAATGGAATTACAATTACTCACCGGATGAAATACTGGAGATAATTTTATCTTCATACAGAGATTAGGTGGAAACGTGTCAGTAAGGAGCATGAAAAAGAAGGAACTTGACCGCAGGATGGAGGCGGAAAATGTCTCCCAACTAAAGTATATGTTGGAAATAGAATTAAAAAACCTTATGAATCGTACCGACATAGACATGAACCTATTCATCGGTGTTGATGGTAGAATATTTACATCATCGATCCCGGATAATCTAACACCGCAACAATATCGATTGTTGAGCACCTTTAGATCCAACCTACCGCATCTATGCAGTAAGCTCAGGGGTGAAGATCTAGAGATATCCATCGAACAATGGAAAGGCGGTATGGCCATCGTTGCTTCCGTAGGAGAGAACTCTTTTCTTGCTTCACTCCTGTCCAAAAGAGAGGATATAAGTAAGATGGGAGGGCTTATAGAAGAAGTGATCAAGTCAACAAAAGTCCTACATCATATATTTGAACAGAAACCTATGACTCAAGAAAATCTTTCACAATATCCTGAAGAGGTACGGAAAGAGTTAAAGAGCCTTTCAAGACAACTCTTCGTAGAGCGATTTCAACATACGAGACGGTATAAGAAGAATATCAAAGCCCTTGAATTCATAAAGAAAAAGATCAAAAAATCTATCGGTATCGGCCAGGTGGATCAGATAGTATCGGTCACCTTTAACGAACTGGGTACGTCTGCACCTTATATGGATGATGACCAATGGCTATTGTTCCTGGATAAAGTTGTTGACAATCACTTAAAGGAAGTTATAGGAGACATTCAAGCACAAGAATACAAGAAGATGTGGAAAATGGAGCTGCAGAATAAATTGAAGAAATTCCTATGAGGAGATCCATGGAAGACAAATCAGAGTATTTGAGAAAAAATGCGGGAAACGCCCCGTCCGCCCAAGAAGGATCTCAAAGAAACTCTTGGGAATACGAGATCATCAACGTACTTGAAAACATCGAAGATGACTACAGTCAATTCACAGAAAATTTTAGCACACTCAAAAAGAACCTCCAGGGATTTATAGATGAAACTGACCAACAGTTGAAAGACATTAAGAGGAAAACTGAAAGAAAAGTTGAAGCGGAAGAGGTTGAAAAGAAAGTTGACTTTGCAAAGAAACATATTAGAGATGTGGATAAAAAACTTCATAATGTCATGGGAGAGATTGGCTTTGGGGAATCGTTAGATGTGTCAAAAATACCTCCAAAGATACTTGAAAACGTTTACGAAAGTACTCTTGAAGACATAGTAAATTCAATGAAACGTAATCTAGGCACCCACGAAATGGATGAAACCGTGAGAGATACGTTAGAGATGATGCGGAGTCGTACAAGTGGTAGTGAGTTGTTCCAGTTCGACGGGAGAAAAATAAGGGTAAGAAACCTTGTTCCCAGTATAGAGCAAAAACTTATTTCAGCAAAACAGGTGCATTCAACTTATACGGAACTCCTCTCCAAATTGATTGAGAAGATACCTAAATATGAACCAAAAAATTTTAGGGCTATGATGAAAGCAAAAAGCCTAGAATTCGCTATAGATAAGGTCACCTTTTTGATTGATAAGACGGAACAAATAGAAAATAAATTTAGTAACACTACACAGATAGTTTCTTCGTTCACAAACCAGCTCAATTCTAAATTTATTGAGGTGGAAGAACGGATTTCTACTATGGAGAGAAATATAGAGAAACTGATCGAAGTGCGTTTCTCCGAATACGGTAAAAGGTTAGACGAATTAGAAAGTTCTACCACGGTACTCCAGGATATTGAAGAGGATATTTCATCATTAGAACGTTTCGAAGAAGAGAAAACACAGCTAGAGAATAGATTGGGTGAACTATCCGCTACCCTGGAGATGGAAGTGGCTAAGTTAGAGAGGGAGATGGAAAAGTTGTTAGGAGAGGGTGGTGAGGCACCTGGGAAATTAACAGACGAAGAGAAGTTCATTTATTATGCTATCCCAGATGGCGGTGGAACCTTGAATGCTATCGAGGACATCGTTGGTGATATGGTGGACGACATTGATAGTAAGATAGAATCCATGTCGGAAAAAGGCATGGTTAATAGATTCAAACGAGGTCGATGGACCATATATGAAAGAGAGATCACTGATGAGACCTCAGTGATCAACGAGGAA
>CAZAMQ010000040.1:10200-21371 GCA_964486225.1 uncultured Thermoplasmata archaeon
GAGGAGTTACCCGAGGAAGAGGAGTTACCCGAGGAAGAGGAGTTACCCGAGGAAGAGGAGTTACCCGAGGAAGTGCAAACTTTAGAAAAGTTGATATTGTCACGTATACCCGAGGACGGATGCACCCTTGCGAGGCTTAACAGAGAGATAGAGAAGCTTGATAAGAGAGAGATAGAAGAAATTTTGAAGGATTTGATCAATGACGATAAACTAACAACCATCAAAAGAAATAGGTGGACGATATATATGAAAGCACCAAAAAATATGGAGGTGAAGTAAGTTGCTAGATGTAGCATTAGTATCTCTGATAAAAAATATGAGCGAAAAAGCGGGTATCGAAGGCGCAATACAGTACTGGTCCAGGGTCGGTGAAAACCTGGCGAAAAGAATAGGTGAAGAGGCCTATATGGGGTGGCCATCTTTCAATGTAGCATTGAAAGAAGGTAGAACGGCTTACTCTATTGAAGGCGATGTCGTTGCACTAACCGATCTTGCCATTACCGATGTAGACGGCGATGTGGTCGGGTACATATACGCATTAGAAACATGTGTATTCACACCCACCATTGAGAGAATAAGATACAGTGTAGGCGAAATTCCCGAAGCAGACAGGGCGGTTGCAGAAGAGTACAATAACACCGTTCAGAACACGGCAGTATGTAACTTTTGTGTGATACACCAAAAGTTTAGGGGCGAAGTCTCTAAGAACATCACGGTAGAGAACCAACCCCTGGAATGTGTTCAGTTGGCTAATAGAGGTTTCCGTGGAGATACAAAGATAGCCGTTAAAAGCCTAGAAAAAATCGGTATAAACCCTGAATATGTCAGAAGCCTGTTAAGGAATTATTCCTGTGTCTATGGAATACTGATGAAAGGAGCAAGATTAAGAGGTAAAGAGGAGGCTGATTGAATATGCACGAAGAAAGAAAAGCACAATTAGGAGAACACAACCCCTTCGTTGATGTTGCTGCATATCTCTTTTTGGAAGATATAGGTGACAAACAGGGTGCTGCTGGTATGAACAACTATCTCATGAGCCTGGCTAGCTCACTTGCCAAGAGCATGCCTAAGGAAGAATATTCCAGCTGGGACGATTTCATCGATAGTTTACAAAAGGGAGAATCCATTATCTCGGCCTTTGAGGCCGTCAGATGCCCTACGAATAATTGCGTGGTAACACAAACATGCCCCTTTACACGAGGTTGGCAGGAATATACCAAAAGGATAGGGGAATTTGCCGGAATTCATAAGGAAGTAGCTGAATTCTATAACTCGACCGTAAAACCGGGTGCAGTGGATTCACAGTGCATCATACATCAGACCTTCCGCAGTGCCGCTGCAGAAAGGATAAAAGTAGGAGGAAGACCGGTTAGATACGCACAAGTAGAGGCGGTAACTCCTAACGCAGACGATAAAAGAGCACCTGAAGAATGGCTGCCTATTCTACTGGAAAAGGCGGGGATCACCGAAACTGAGCTAAACATGACGATGCGGAACAATGATTGTGTTTGGATCCTTTATCCTGATTAGGCTGACGGTTGTTTTACTTGGAATTAGTAGCGAGACACGGAGAGCAGAAATACATCAAGCTGTCCAACTCAAAAGAGGTGGACCAGTTCAAAATAGACGAGATAGGAGGGCATCCTCTATCTTTTTTAAAAGAACTTGGTATAGTCACATACCAAGAAACGTTTAAAGTATGGTTGAGAAGGTTTCCCAGGCCGATCCTTATCTTTTGTGTGGAAGATAGGAGCGTTATAGGATGGGTCTATATAGAAGAATGGATGAAATCAGCAAAAGATGGTGAACCGGTATATGTATTGAGGGGGATAGAGATCTCAGAGCATAAGAGGGGAAAAAAGATAGGATATAGACTTTTATTACTTTCTGCGCAGGAAACACCAGGATATCTGATCACAAAACCCATTAATCCCGGTGCTAAACATTTCTTCCTATCAAATTATTTTATAGATAAAGACGTTTTTCCCCGTAGCCCAATTGATCTCCAGGGTCATCCGGGATATCTAATTTTACCACCTTTTCAGAAGATCAAACTCTTGGAGGATATCCAAGATTACTTTGATTAAACATGTTCAATCACCGCTACTAAAAAAGCGTACGGTAAACTTTATCATAGAGTAGATATTTGGATGGAATAGTGAAAACATGACTGAAGGTAAAACAAGTAGTGCTGAAGGTATCCGTTGGGATCTAACTGATTTTTATGAAGATATTGATGATCCTGCTATCGAAAAGGATATCAACAATACGATCAAGAGAGCAGATGCTTTTCGTGATAGATACAAAGGTGATATCGAGACTGGTGAGTTAAAATCCTCTGTGTTAAAGAATGCACTCAAAGAATACGAAGGAATATACGAATCCATCGGAAAAGTAGCATCCTATTCAATGCTGTGCTACTCACAGGATACTCAAGATTCGGAAAGAGGTGCACTTTTTGCCAAAACGCAGGAAAAGATAAGCGAAGTGTCAAACAAATTGATCTTTTTCGAACTCGAATGGCAATCACTAGATGATGAAAAGGCAGAAGAATACATGGGATCTGACGAACTCAAAAAATACAAAAATTACCTTAGGCAATGGAGAAGATATACACCATATATGCTATCGGAGAAGGAGGAACAACTCGTCGAATCACTACAAAATACAGGTAAAAAGGCATTTGTCCGGCTTTTCGACGAGACCATCGGTAACATAAATGTGTCCTATGAGGTAGAAGGAGAGAAGAAAGAGATAGTCCTAGATCAGGCATTATCACAATTATTCTCTGAAAATCGAGAGGTCAGGATAGCCGCCTCCAAAGGTGTAACCGAGGAGCTCAAGAATAAGAAAAAATTGTTGACCTTTATATTCAACAACATAGTGCTCAATCACTCGACCATAGGGGAATTTAGGGGATATCCGGATCCGATGACACCTAGAAACTTACATAATCGCGTTAAGAAGAAAACCGTTGACGCACTTATTCAGGCTTGTCTTAACAATACAGATATCGTACAAGATTTCTACAGACTAACACAAGATATACTGGGATACGATACCTTGTATGATTATGACAGATATTGCCCAATCCCCGGAGGCACACCTGACGTTACCTACGAAGAAAGTAAGACACAAGTACTCGATGCATATGGAAAATTCTCACCTGAACTAAGAGAGATAGTCGAGAAATTTTTTGACAAAGGATGGATCGATGCTGAATTAAAACAAGGTAAGAGAGGAGGTGCTTATAGTGCCTCTACCGTACCTTCGATTCACCCATACATCTTATTGAACTTCACCGATAAAACGAGAGATATGATGACCATGGCCCACGAACTTGGTCACGGTGTACATCAATATCTGGCAAGGGAACAGGGATATCTACAGCAGAGTACTCCTTTAACCACAGCAGAGATGGCAAGTGTTTTTGGGGAGATGCTTCTATTCGATAAATTGATGTCTGAAGTAGAGGACTCGGAGACAAAAATAAATATCCTCGGAAACAAACTCAAATCTGATTTTGCAACCGTATTCAGACAGATCATAATGACTAGATTCGAACAAAAATTACATGAAGAAAGAAAGAAGAAGGGAGAACTCCGTTCCGAACAGATCAACGAACTTTGGCTGGAGGCGAATCGAGAGGAGTTCGGAGACACGGTAATATTGACCGAGGATTACGGATGGTGGTGGTCCTATGTACTTCACTTCGTACATTATCCCTTCTATACTTACGCCTATGCCTTCGGTGAACTTCTGGTACTAGCCCTCTATGATATGTATAAAGAACAAGGCGAAGAATTCGTCCCGAAGTATATAGCTCTACTTCAAAAGGGCGGCTCAGAGGATCCGGAGGATCTGTTAAAAAATATCGGAGTCGATATCACAGATCCGCATTTCTGGGAAAGAGGTCTTACCGTACTTAGAGAGCATGTGAATATGGCAGAAGAGCTTGCCAAAGAGTTGAATATGGTATAGATTCGAGCAAGGATAACCAAACGCAACATTTATAAAAATAAATGATATACCAAAGGTGATAACATGGCATGGGATCAAAGCGAGATAAGGAATCTCAAGGTAAATCATTATATCGTTATAGACGACGAACCGTGTAGGATCAAAAGTATTGATACTTCAAAGCCAGGGAAACATGGAGAAGCGAAAGCACGTTTGCAGGCTATCGGTTTATTTGATGGTAAAAAACATAGTTTGATAAGTCCCGTTACACACAAGGTAAAAGTTCCTATCATTGACAAAAGAAAGGGACAGATAATCAGCGTTGGTGATAACGAAGTAAAGATAATGGATATGACAACCTATGAAACTTTTGGACTCCGGATAGAAGATGAAGAGATGATGAATAAGATCGAACAGGGGCAGGAAATAGATTATTTGGAAACCATGGGCAAAAAGAAGATAACTCGGATATAAAAATAGATCATGTTTGCAGGAGCACGTTGTGAATACCATGAGGCGGATTATGTAATAATAGGTGTTCCTTTTGACCTAACATCTACATTCCGTGCAGGGTCAGCCATGGCACCGGATGAGATACGCCAAATGTCTTATTGTTTTGAACCCTATATGATGGAATACGGTGTATCGATATCGGATATGAAGATCCATGATCTTGGTGACGTTACATCTTCGGATACGGTAAAAAGTATGGGCGAAGAGCTTTACCAGATAGTAAATAAGGTTGTCAATGATGATAAATTCCCCATAGTTATCGGTGGAGATCATTCCATATCACCCTATATCGTTTCTGCATTCGAAGATGTATCCGTTCTTATACTGGACGCCCATCTGGATTTTCGAGATAGTTATGAAGAGATGAAAAATTCTCACGCGACCGTTTCGAAAAGGATATCGGAATTAAACAATAAGGGCGTGAAGGTATGCGGGGTGAGATCCATGTCCCAAGACGAATCGAACTTCGCAAAAAAACCACTGTTTTTGACATCGCATGAAATGCTTGAAACGGATGATTTTTTAGATGAGCTGATGGAGAATATAGAAGGAGACGTTTACCTATCCATAGATATGGATGTATTTGATCCGTGTTATGCACCAGGTGTAGGGAATCCAGAGCCTTATGGATTAACACCCGTTCATTACAAAAAGTTGATATCAATGCTGTCGCCCCGTTTAGTAGGTATGGATATTGTAGAGTTATGTCCAAGATATGACAACGGAGGCATAACTACTAATCTAGCAACCAAGATGATCTACGATCTTCTCGGATCGAGAGAAGGACGGTTCAAAGAATGATTTTATCTTATCTCTTCTACCTTACCCGGACTGGATAAAATACGTCCTGTGATCTGGTCAGATTTTATACCCGTAGTTACCAGCATAACTTTTATCTTCTTTTCTATAGTGGGGTCCACATTACAACCCCATATTATCTTTGCGTCAGGACTTATCATCTTCTCGATCTCCTCGGCAACCATCTCGGCCTCCCCTACGCTCATATCATTACCGCCGGTGACGTTAAGGAGAGCTCCGGTTGCACCGGTTATATCTATATCTAGAAGGGGAGAATTGATAGCCTGTTCAATGGCTTCTTTTGCTCTTAGATCGCCTGCTGCTTCGGACTCGCCCATCCCGATCATGGCTAGGCCTGCGCCTTCCATCACAGTTTTAAGGTCATTATAGTCCAAGTTTACAAGTCCTGGTTTTGTAACCATCTCAGTAAGTCCTTTTATCGAACGCATCAATACCTCATCGGCTACTTTAAAAGCCTTGTTCAATGATAGTCGGGGCACTAATTGTAATAATTTATCGTTGGGTATGGTTATTACAGTGTCACTATAGCCCTTCAACTTTCTGATTCCATATTGCGCGTTCTTTGCTCTGGATTTCCCCTCTGCGGAGAAAGGGGTAGTCAATATGGAGATGGTCAGGGCTCCACATTCCTTTGCAATTTGAGACACCGGCCCTACTGACCCTGTACCGGTCCCCCCTCCAAGACCACATGTTAAAAATACTATGTCGGCATCACCAAGTATATCTTTGAATCTATCAATGGATTCTAAAACTGCTTTTTCTCCCATCTCAGGTCTTGATCCAGCGCCTAAACCGCGTGTCAAATTTTTGCCCAGAAGAATTTTACGATGAGCCCTTACTCCTAACAGATGCTGCGCATCTGTATTTGCGGCGATCAGTTCAGCGCCGTGAATTCCCTCATCAAACATTCGATTGATAGTGTTGCATCCGGCACCTCCGAGTCCGACGATATAGATCTTTGTGCGAAGATCCTTCAATATTTCCTGTAGCTCGTGATCGGTTTCTTCATCGCCTACATATTCTTTCCCTGAATTTCTAGTTGATAGTGCATCCTTTACAAGAGATTTCATATACGTTTCGCCTCTTTATCTTATACACTAAGGTATAATAAACACGAGTTTATAACCTTTATGGATAGTATAAGATTACAAACTAACTTATCGAGGCAAATAGCATGAAGATGGGGCTATTCGGCTCAGAATAATGAACCTAAGCCGGCTGCAGCTTCTTCTTTCTCCTTATCTTCGTCTCTATCGTCCTCTTCTTCCTCTTCGTCTTCTTTTTCCTCAGCAGGTGCCTCAGTTGTCGGGCCTGCTGCAGTTGCTACCGCGGGCATCGAGACACCCTCTTTAATGGCCTCGTCGATATCGATTCCTTCCAAGCAGGCAGTTAAGGCCTTGACCCTGGATTCGTCCGGTTCAATTCCGACAGCTTCAAGGATATTCGATATTCCGTCTTCGTTTATCTCTTTTCCCGCTGTATGAAGCACCATTGCGCTGTATACATATTCCATATTTATACCTCCTATTACATCTATCTATTGATCGTTGATATCTTTCTCAGACTCTTTTTCGTCGTTCTCATTATTAACTTCATCTTTCTCAATTTTTTCTTCCATATCCAATGCTTTTAAAATATCTTTGTCGAGAGCTTTGTGGTCTAATTTTTTCGATAAGCTCAACATATTCATGTGTGCTTTGGACAATTTTAGTTTGATAGTATCCTCAACTATCATATTTGAGTTCATAGCAAGACTAAAGGCGTCTTTACTTGCCTTACTCAGTAATATCCTGATGTTCTCATCGGTGGGATATGCAATGTTTACAGATAGGCTAAGAGCTTCATTTGCACATCGCTTAATATCTCTAAGAAAATCTTCTGGATCTACGTCAAGTACATCTTTATAGTATATGTTTCCATCTTCATAAACCACTCTTAAGTTCAATCCTACTACTACAGGGTTTATATCAAGTCTAGTTAACATTTTTGCAAGGTCCGAATTTATCACATCGCCCTTTTTGACCACCACTTTTGTTTTGCTTATAACTACTTTACCCGATTGGATAGAAGCGGGGATCCCTACTTTCTGTAGTTCACCAACCACTGGTCCCGGCTTGAAAGGTGTATTTCCTTTCTGAACCTTTATATTTTCAGGTGCCACTTCACCTCCACTTGCAGGTGCGTTGGTTTTTGTAGCTTCCATACGATTGAACAATTTAAACGGGTTGATATCTGTGGAGACCAAAGCTGTTTGACCACTAAGGTGTTCTTTTAGCTTATCTATTCCTTCTTTTTCATCAACTAATTCATCAAGTGCTCTTTCAATGAGTGTGTTCCTTGATACCGTGAGGTCGATAATCCCTCTGAGTTTAGATCTAATCTGTTGAAACTGGAATGCAGGTATACCTTCTATATCCACTACAGCAATCACGGTGCTTGTTTTTAATAAGCTTGTCAACCTTTTTACTTCTTCTTTCTTCCAAACAGGTATTTCATGCATATTTATCCCCCTCATCTCACCCTTATTGCCGGGCCCATTGTCGTTTTAACATAAATACTATGTATGTTCTGAGAGCCCTTTTCCAAATCGTCAGTTATGCGTTTGATCACTGTCTCCAGGTTTTCTGCCACCTTATCCAGACCCATCTCAACGGATCCTATAGGTGCATGGAATGTTTTTTTATCTCTTGACCTGATCCTAACAGTGTTCTTCAAGCCATCTACGGTATCACCAAGGTCCATGTTAGGTGTAAAAGGCATCGGCATCTTGCCTTTTGGACCGAGTATCGCTCCCAATTCCTTTCCGATAACGGACATCAAAGGCGGTTCTGCGATGAAAAAATCGTGTTCTTCAGTTAACTGTCTTGCTAGCCTCTTGTCATCTGCTAGTTCGGTTATCTTTCCGGGTTCAATCACAGTATCAGCTTTCTTCTTTGCCTGGAGGGCAAGATCACCGCTTCCAAAAACACCGATCTTCATCGGTCTACCTCTACCATTTGGTAAAAGTATTTCCTGATCAACCCTATTATCAGGTTTGGTTAAATCGATATCTTTTAGATTGAATGCTACCTCGACACTTTCGTTAAAATTCCTTTCAGGTGCTTTTTCCAGGGCCTTTTTAACGGCCGCTAATAACTTTTCATCTGCCAATGTTGATGCCTCCTGTAGTTCTAAGGGTACTTTCATGTACCTCCTACATGGTGAGGTGTTTTCTTCAGCATGGGTACGTATATAAAGGTTGCGTTGGTTAGGAGGATACGGCAGATTGTAATTCCATCACCTAATAGATAAAATGCTACAAGTAACAGCAATCTTTAAATGGGAATAATACGGTATATAAAATAACCAACTTAACTCGGGATTTGAATTTATACAAAAAGAGGAGAAACAAACAGGTGGAATAAATGAAAAAAAAGATAATAAAAATGCTAAGTATATCTGCAGCGGTTTTACTGTTGTTATCTGTTTTTGTGGTCACCGGATTTTCAACCACAAGGCAAGAGGACACACCATGGGTATCTGGATACACATGGCAACAGATGACACACTGACAATCATAGGGACGGCACCCGTCAGTACAGATATTACTCTGCACCCCGGTTGGACAATGGTTGGTCTACCCAGTGAAAGTACTGGTAATCACGGACTGCCCGGGGCGATCGACAAGATTGGATATTTCGATGGAACACAGACATACAATTTAGCATATGACTACAGTCCGGGTGCCTTCGCTTTCGAACCCGGCAAAGGCTATTGGTTGTATAATCCTACCGACACCGCAGTAGTCTGGACAGTGGACTACTGACCACAAACCCCTTTCTTTTTCATTATCTTTTAATAATTTAGTTGTCCGATCAAAAGAGTAAAAACGAAAAAGCAACCATAAACAGTAAAAATCCTGCTTTGATAAATATTTTATCTTCAAATAGATTAAAAATCTTTATCGTACCAACGGCAAGAGAAAGGATCAGTATCACACCGAACAAAGAATAAAACGAGAGTAGAGGGAATAAAAATAGTATCGGGATTACAATGTACACCATGTTAGAGAGTTTAATCTTTTGACTTGTTTTAGTATAGAAATAGGTATCCTTATCACTGAAAAATGATGTCAAAGCTATACCGATTGCGACCCAGAGCAATAAAAGGATCGTGGCAGATGTAAAAACTGGTGTTCTTGTAATGGTCTCGTTTGATGCGTATATCCATTCTCCATCGGCATGTTCAAGTATGAACGCTATCCAGGAAGCAGGTGTAAAATAGCCCATACAGAAGGCAGATGCGCCCATCAACACACCTTTTATTATGCCACTGTACTGACTACTTTCTGTAAATACTATGGAAGTAAGAATAGACACTAATATCCAAACTAGAGCCAATATCAAAGTCCACCTTCCTAGAACATATGATATAAAGAGAGCTGAGAGTGCGTAAGCGATAGTTAGTTGTTTGTAATGATAATATGGGATATCACCGCGTGACAATGGGTCATCCCTAGACTCATCTCTTTTATATGCATAGATGTCATCAAATAAAAATGAAAACTGTGCTAACAAGAATACAGTTAAAAAGCAGAAAAGTACATACTGTGTATGAAGTATATAGAAAGGATCGATAGCAAATCCCTTCGAAAAATCTCCGTCGATCAGATGTAATGAAGCTATACCCACAAATGCGGCAGAGATCAGCATTAAAGTATCTAAGACACGAAGATTTCTTAACATCGTGTTCAATGTCTTTTTGTAACATAAACGGAGTGAGATGAATAATACTATTACTCCTATAACTAAAAAGATGAAACCAAAGAGAAGATTTAACTGGTTATAGGCCAAATTTTCTAAAAGTCCCATCCTAGCAACATAACCCTCTGGAAAAACTTCTCCCGATGTGTATCCATGTGTGTAAAAAAAATCGTAATATTTTTTTTCTACAGGGTAAGATAACATATTAAAAAGTACTATGCTTTCATTTCCAATACGGACTATAAACTGCAAAGCTCCGATGATCCAATATGTTAAGAGCAATCCATAATAGGTCAATACGACCTTACCAACCGATACACCAAAGTCACTGATGCCATTTTTCCCTCGCTTCAATGCTGTTATAAATTTACCTGGTAAATCAGTTTTTAGTGCAATATATGCCGCAGCACCGATTATCATAGAAAGAAACATTACAACCTGACCGGTACTCGCTATATCACTGGGACGCTGCAAAGGATTTAATAGGACAGTCCTCAACATCAGTTGTAATTCATCCATGGTTAGATAGCCATAGCGCACTCCCACCTCCGCACCATGTTCACCTAATATAAAAAAATCAACTATCGGGGGTATAAGTAACAACCAGAAACCAAGTAGGACTACATTCCATACCTTTCTTATCGGTGCCCTTGTCAAAGCAAAAATAAGCAGTGATCCTAATAGGAATTCAGGATAAGCAACAAATACGTAATGAGCCATCTCATAAATGTTGTACCAACCATGGTTTTTTACAAGGGAATCTAAAAAAGACCGGATTATACCTAAGACGGTGATATAGATCAAGGCACTGGTCAAACTAAACCTATCCTTTTCCACCCAATCTAGTATCTTTTTCCGCAGGTCATTTTTGTTAATCATATATTATCGTTAAAAACTTGACGTTGCTATATATATTTAGCGATTCTCTGCGGAAAAACGGTGATGGATATGACACTGAATAGAGACCAATGGGATACGGAACACAAAATTCCTTCTTTTTAACTTCAAATGTTCCTGCATTAAGATCAGTGGATTCCTGATCTATGCCAGATGTTCGAAAATGAAGTTAAAAGTGTTACAAGTACAGTACTTCGGAGAGTAAAGAGAGGGATCTCATAATTTATGGACATTGATATA
>CAZAMQ010000041.1:0-21056 GCA_964486225.1 uncultured Thermoplasmata archaeon
TCCAAGGTTTAAAGCGTCTAGCGCCTAAGGATGAGTCTGCGGCCTATCAGGTAGTAGTGGGTGTAATTTACCCACTAGCCAATGACGGGTACGGGCCTTGAGAGAGGGAGCCCGGAGATGGGTTCTGAGACACGAACCCAGACCCTACGGGGTGCAGCAGTTGCGAAACCTTCACACTGTGGGAAACCACGATGAGGGGATTCCAAGTGCCAACACAATGTGTTGGCTTTTCATCTGTCTAAAACGCAGGTGGAATAAGAGCCGGGTAAGACTGGTGCCAGCCGCCGCGGTAACACCAGCGGCTCAAGTGGTGGCCATTATTATTGAGCTTAAAGCGTCCGTAGCCAGTCTGGTAAATCTTTGGGTAAATTGAACGGCTCAACCGTCCGACTTCCAGAGAGACTGCTTGACTTGGGGCCGGGAGAGGCTAGAGGTACTGTTGGGGTAGAAGTAAAATTCTGTAATCCCACCAGGACCACCAGTGGCGAAGGCGTCTAGCTAGAACGGACTCGACGGTGAGGGACGAAGCCCTGGGTCGCGAACCGGATTAGATACCCGGGTAGTCCAGGGTGTAAACGATGCAGGCTTGGTGTCGGAAGTCTTACGCGGGCATCCGGTGCCGTAGAGAAATTGTTAAGCCTGCCGCTTGGGGAGTACGGCCGCAAGGCTGAAACTTAAAGGAATTGGCGGGAGAGCACCGCAACCGGAGGAGCGTGCGGTTCAATTGGATTCAACGCCGGAAAACTCACTGGGAGCGACGGACACATGTGGGCCAAGCTGACGACTTTGCTTGAATGTTCGAGAGGTGGTGCATGGCCGTCATCAGTTCGTACCGTAAGGCGTTCTGTTAAGTCAGATAACGAACGAGACCCTCGCTCCTAGTTGCTATTAGTTCCGCCAGGAACTGAGCACACTAGGGGGACCGCTGGCGCTAAGTCAGAGGAAGGTGAGGTCTACGGTAGGTCAGTATGCCCCGAATCCCCCGGGCTACACGCGCGCTACAAAGGTCGGGACAATGGGTCTTCGACCTCGAGAGAGGGAGGCAATCCCGAAACCCGATCATAGTTCGGATTGAGGGCTGTAATTCGCCCTCATGAACGCTGGATTCGGTAGTAATCGCGGGTCAACATCCCGCGGTGAATATGCCCCTGCTCTTTGCACACACCGCCCGTCAAACCATCCGAGTTGAGTTTGGATGAGGACATGCCATCTGGTATGTTCGAATTTAGGTTCGGCAAGGAGGGTTAAGTCGTAACAAGGTATCTGTAGGGGAACCTGCAGATGGATCACCTCCTACGCAATTACCGGGTGGCGGATGTAAAGACACTATATTTTCGTCGTTCGTCATGTGATTTTTTTTACCAAAAGATGATATATACATTGAACATATGTAATGCGGATGGATATTCTAGATGACGAATTCAACCTACGTTTGCTGCGGTATCTGGTGTCTGGTGAAGGTGTAGATGTTAATATTAGTGCAGTATCCAGACTCTTAGATGTACATAGAGCCACATCAAAACGCAGGATATCACTGCTGTTGGATAACGGAATACTTGATCCCCCTAGATATCCTTTTTTGAACATCACCTCACAGTATCCCTTGCTGGTGATGGTCAAGGCCGACCTACCTCGAACGAAACAGGTAAGGGACTTCTTAAAGGATGACACCCACATCTTCGCGGAATTTTCATGCATGGAGGGGCCTTACAATACACTTCTTCTCGAGTTTTTCAGGGATCTTGAGTCATATCATTCGTGGAGAGAGACGATAGTTCGTGAGCAAAAATTACCCTCACCAAGGAGAACCACCCTGCTGTCAGCCTTCTCTTTTAAAAGTTCAAGCCCCAGTAGTTCCCTCTCTCTTTTTGCAAATTCCTTCACCGTTTGATGGCTGGGCATATGTGATAGATTCATCCTTCTTCTTGAATCCCCTACGAAGACGTAACCCTTTGCTTCTATAAGATCCGGATCCGCCCTGGATATCAACTCTGAGTACTGCTTTTCCCAGCCTATGTTCCAATCGGCTACCAAAGTATGCCTTACGACTGTCCGCGTATCGATGGATGGTAATAGGTCTAGTGTTTCCATTATCTTACCCCATTGTTGCCTGGAGTCAGGGACACATAATTGCCGATATATCCTTTCGTTCGGCGCTGGGAGTGTAACGTACAGTTGCGTAGGTAGGTGACTTAATCCTTTCAATATATTTGGGTATGTACCGTTGGTCACCAGGAATGTGGTCATGCCCCTTTTACCAAATTCTTTTATCAGCTCACCCAGGTATGGATACATAGTAGGTTCCCCGGCGAGGCTGATAGCAACTTGGTTTGGATTCCTAGCTTCCTGCCACATCTCCTCTGATACCCTATGATCTCCCCGGAAACCGGTGACCAGTTTCCTCTGACCTGCTATGCATCTTTCCGCGATGTCCTTTGGTTCGTCGAATTCCACTTTTCTGATGGTATCCCCCATGTCTTGGTAACGCCAGCAGAAAAGGCATTTCTGGTTGCATATATCGATGCATGGAGACATCTACATGCATCGGTGACATTCTATACCGTAAAACATCTCTTTGTAACACGCTCTGCCGTCCACTAATTTTCTACTTACCCAATGACAGAGTTTCACACCGGACTCCTTACCAGTGATGATATAACCGTGTTTTTTAAGTGTATCCCGTTTACCCTGTTCCATATTCAGAACTCCAAAAGTGTTTTTTGTTTTTCAGGTTTTTCCTCCGGCTTTTCTTGTTTCTCTATCTTTTTTTTCTTCTTCACCGTCTTTACCTTCAACTCCTCTTTTTCCTCTTGATAGAGTTCTTTTACTTCAGGAGCCCATACGTCAGTATCGAGTAGAAAGGCCGTTTCCTCGGGTCTGAGATTCAGTTTATCAACGGCACTTCGCCTAAACTCCATATCATCAGAGAAAAGGATGGAAAAATACGGAAAAATATCGTTCCTCGCTCTATCGGATGTAGTGTGGGTCTTCCGGGCAAGTTTAAAGCTCAACATATTGATGGTAGATCTCCTGCCTTTCGATGCGAACATCTTTCTTATCCACGTAGGAAATGCATACTTGTTGAAACCCCTATGGGGTCTGGATTTTACAGAACACACCCCTGCTGTCATGAGATCGTTGGTGTAGGCCCAAAAACGGTAATAACTGCTGTGCCTCACTCTTCCGAGGTATATATCGGCCTTTGATATATAATCGAATCCTTTGGAAAGTTCAACAGGATCCTTGTATTCACGTGGTAGGTTCTCGACTATCCATGTGATCAGATTTCTCGGCTCTTCATCCAGATCTTGTATGCTCTTCTTTGCATCTATGGGGTCGTTATCGTGAAGTATCTTTCTGATGGTGGGAAATATCTCGCCTTCTCGGTTACGGTAGCCAAGTACATCCAGATTGTCGATTACTATCTTATCTCTGCCTGCCGTTACGGTCTGAAGGTCTCTCAAAGCGGACCTTACATCCCCTTCTGCTCTGTCGGCCAAGGCATTAACAGCCTCCATGTCGTAGGATATACCCCGGCTGCGGCATATATTTTTGAGTAACTGCACTATATCTCCCTTGTCCACGGGTTTGAATTCTATCTTTTTAAGTAGTTTACTAAGGCTTTTTGAACGATTTCTCAGACCATAATAATCGTTCACTATAAGCACCATGGGCTGTTTTGTCTTCTCCACGGTGTTTTTGATCTCTAATATACCGCCTCGATCTTCGTTTCCGAATACGTTATCCGCTTCGTCCAGTATAAGAAGGGTTCTTTTTCCTTGTCTATAAGGTACAAAGTCCCCGCTTGAAGAGAATGTGTCGTCAACCGCACTTCTACCCACGAACTTCTGGACCGCCTCCTTGTTCCGTTCGTCGGATGCGTTCATCTCAAGGGCCCCCCATCCCATATCATTAGCCAGGGCGAGGGCTGCAGATGTCTTCCCCACGCCCGGTTTTCCCGCGAGTATAACCGCTCTTTTAGCCGGTGGGGAACTATTATTCCACTCCTCCGCCCACTCCCTTAGCTCGTGTTTAGCCTTGGTGTTACCAACTACTTCTGAAAGGCTCTTGGGACGGTACTTTTCGGTCCAATCCTCCGGTACACGTATATCTTCGTCATCCGATGAATCCTGAGCTACATCTTCGTCCATCATTATGCTATTATCCCCACTTATATTATGATTTTCTTCTCATATCTTCACTACACCGACAGTGGTCACCGCTACTCCAACACCGGTTATCCCGTAGAATAGCAAGTCGATGTTTCTTTTTAGCTTAAGATCCTCTTCAAGTCGCCAGTATCGAATAATATCTTGGGTACACCGTATCTTACCATATATCATATCTCCTTCCTCCATACTTGTTTGTCCATCAAGTTTAACGATTTCGAGCTCACCATCTATCTGGATAAAATACATCTCTCCTAGCCCTGTTATCCTGGTTATCGTACCATATATAGTTACTTTATCTCCCACTTCATAATCATCTGTGGATATATCTCTGCCTTTGACCGCTGTCAGTGGCCAGTAGGCGACGACGAGAAATAAACCTACTACAAATATCACTATCCCTATTGAGAGTATCTTTTTTTCCATATCCTCTGTAATGTATCTACGGTATTTAGCATTTATGAAATAATATACAGTATTATCATCGGTACTAAAATCATCAATATGTCATCATCTATCCATGTAAGATGCGGTCTTTCCGCAGCGATCGCAGCACCGCCGCCTATTACGGCAAAGACCGCGGTGCACGTAACACTCCAGTTGACCAGATATGTAAACGACGTATAGAATATAAAGATCGCAAAACAAGCTGGTAAGACAGGATATATGTACCTATTACCTCTGACCGATCGTATCAAAGGATCCACAAAGGCCATGGTGAGAATTGCCGGTACTACCAAATACTTTGGGAAGAAGAGGAATCCTATGGTCACACCGATGGCCACCAGGGCCAGGGCCGATGGTCTGTTGTGCTCGTATTCCCTGGCACCGAAGACTCTCCATCCGGCATGCATGCGGTAGGAATCCATGAACAACACTACTGCCAGTAGTATCATTAGCCAATATTCTTTGTTGACACCTGCTATATACGGAGGTATCCAGTAATATAAGATAAAGGAAGAGGTAAGGATGTGTACGAGACGCCTGAGCCTTTCTCCTTTCTCCGCAGACGCCACCGTTGGCACCCTCTGTTCTCACTTGACGAACTTCACGTCAACGTAGTGCGTCGAGCAGGATATGCAGGGGTCGTACGCCCTAACAAGCATCTCCAGTGTCAGTTCGATCTCTTTCTCGGTTTTGTCCAGTATATTTGGTACCAGTTCCTCCATGTCAAGCTGTATGTTTGCGTGGTTCTGGTTCGTCGGGATTATACAGTTGGCCTTGGTACATACACCCTTGTTGTCGTAGGTGTATTCGTGGAACAGTATGCCCCTTGGCACTTCCACGGCGCCGACGCCGGTCCCTGCTTTTACCGTTATATCCGGTCGATGGTAGTCCTTTTGTGGTTCCAGGCCTATATCCAATAATTTGTCTATTATACCGATGGAATCTTCGACGCTGTGCACCACTTCGACTACCTGCGCGATGCTGTTCATGTACGGATTGTAATTCATGGGTTTGAGACCAAATTTCTCCGATACCTTTTTGGCCAAAGGTGTGAGCATATCGTAGTTGTTGTTTAGTCTGGCCAGGGCACCTACCATATATGATTCACGGTGGTTCTTTGTGTATTTGGCGGTCGATTGCGGTACTTCGTATTCGTTTGTTATATTCAGATAATCTTTTACCTCGCTCTTACCGGTATCAGACGAAAAGTTGTACCCGTCGTATAATGCGTACTCCTCATCAGATTTCAATGAGATGAACTCTGTTTCTCTTTGGAAGTCGGGTATCTTCGGAGCTAATTGAAGGAGAAGATCGGCAACTGCATTGAGGTCATCTACCGAAGCTTCGAGCTTCGTCCTCAGATCTTCAAGCTCATCTTCCTTGGGTATCTTGGAGAATCCGCCGGGAATCAACCGCTGAGGGTGGGTCGTACGGCCGGCCATCATCTTGGACATATCGTTGGCAAGTCGGTGCAGCCTGATAACTGTCTTTACTTCTTCCGGGTTGGACGAAGCCAACGGTATGACCGAGCCTACATCCAACAGATCCGGTAGAACGAGATATCCGACGTGAAGTACATGACTCTGCATGTTCTCTCCGTGGAGTGCCAGTTTTCTAAGCATCTCATCCTGTTTAGATATGTCTATGCCCATGGCATCTTCCGTAGCTTTGAGGGAAGTGAGTGTATGTCCGATTGAGCATATACCGCATATTCTTGACGTTATATGGTGGAGTTCCTTCCAGTTTCTTCCTACTACCAGAGATTCGAAGTATCTCGGTGCTTCCACAACCTGCCATTCGCAGGTTTCCAATCTTCCTTCGGATGTGTTCACAACTATGTTTCCGTGTCCTTCGACTCTGGTAAGGTATTCTACGTTTATATCTACATCTTTATTCATCTTCTCGAGCCCCCTTTTGCCAGGTAAAGTAAAGATCAAACTTCTTCAATACCTCCTGGGGTGTAAGACCGTACTCTTCAAGTACTTCCATGTGTGCTTCTTCATTGGGATCATCTATCAGTCCACGACATCCCCAGCATATGGTCCCTTCGTTAACGCAGCAGGAGTCGCAACCCGCCCTTGTTACTGGTCCAACGCAGAACTCGTCCCGTTCGAAGGCGCACACGTTTTCATTCAGCTTGCATTCAACACATACCGGATAGTCGGGAATGTTGGGTACTCTGCCGACGACGAGAGATTCGACCACATGTAAAAATTCGTCCCTGTCGATGGGACAGCCGTGTACTTTGTAGTCTACTTTGATGACCGCATCAATGGGCTTTGCTTTGTCCCAGCTTTCGTACATTCCGGCACTGTCTCCGTAAACACGTTGGCTGACTTCGTCAAAGTTCTGTTTATTACGTATTGAATTTATACCACCTATGCTGGCGCAGGCACCTATTGCCACGACGATATCGGCGTTCTCACGTATCTGTTTTAACCTCTCGACATCGTGTTCTCTTGTGATTGACCCTTCTATAAACGCCACATCGTAGTCATCCGAGTGTTCCTTCATAACTTCGCGAAAACTTACCACATCCACTAGGTTCAATAGATCGAGCAATTTTTCTTCCAGATTAGCTATCTGTAATTGATCACCTTCGCAGCCTGCAAAATCGAAAAATGCAGCTTTCGGTTTGATCTTTTGCTTCATCATAACGCCTCCTCGAATCCTTTGATCTCTGCATAGTTGAACACCGGCCCATCCTGGCACACATAATACTCGCCTTCACTTCCATTTATCTGGCAGTGTCCGCATTTACCAAGACCGCACTTCATGTGCCTCTCCAGGGATAGTATTATACGTTCATCCGGTATGTTCTTTTTTTCCAGTTCCATAAGCACGAACTTGTACATGATGGGAGGGCCGCAAATAACGGCAAAAGTCTTTTCCAGATCTACGTCTATACCCGGTATAAGGGTGGTTATCACACCGATATTGCCTTCCCAGCATACACCTTCGGGACAGCGGTCAACGGTTTCTTTGTATTCTATATCCTCTCTTTCTTTCAACTTCTCCGCCTCATCTTCGAAGAGGAGTTCGCATGGCTCTCTGCAGCCGTATAGTATCTTCACGTTGGCGAATTCTTCCCGCTTATCCAATGCGTAGTTGATGAAAGAACGTAATGGTGCGATTCCGAGACCGCCTGCGATGAACATTATGTCTCGACCCTTGAGTTCATCTAAGGGAAATCCTTTGCCGTAGGGGCCTCTTATACCTATTTTATCTCCCTCTTTTAAACCGTGTAGTATGTTTGTTACGTTTCCAACTGCACGAACACACAACTCGAATGATATGCCGTTTTTTGTGGGTGAGGACGATATGGATATTGGTGCTTCACCGATGCCAGGTACGCTAACTTCCACGAATTGCCCGGGCTGGTGGTTCAACGGTTCTTTGTTGTCTAACTCCAGTTCGAAAAGTGTTTCCCTTTCGGTCATAGGCGTGATGCTCAGTATAGTTGCATCTTCCGGTAGATACGGTGATTCACTCATATTTTCCCCTCCTTTAACTTGTTGAATATGTCAGCAGGATCCGCGATGTCCGGTACACACTGGGATGAACACCTACCGCAGCCTACACATGCTATGTCCTCGAATTTGTTATGTAGGTAAAAACCCTTTCTCATGTACCTGTGCCTGTAACGCTCTGCTCTTTCTTCTCTGAAATTCTCTCCGCCCGCTACTACTGCAAAATGTTCCAGTAAACAACCGTCCCACTGGCGTATCCTGCTTCCCTCTTTTAGTGTTACTTCCACTACATCTTTTACATCGAAGCAGTAGCAGGTAGGGCACACAAGGTTGCATGTACCGCACGAGTAACAGTTCTCTGCGTTCTCTTCCCAGAACTCATCATTTCCGTAATTTGACTTTAAAAGTTCAGGTAGTTCGTCAGGATTGAAGTTTAGCTTCGTTTCGAATTTTAAGTTCTTCTTTTTTTCTTCAAGTAGTTTTATGTCCTCTTCGCTAGCACCCTTGAAAGCGATACCACTTACATCTAACAGATCGCCGCCCTTTTCAGTACCGATTTCTACGGCGTATTTACCGCCTAAATCGGTCAGCATCAGGTCGTAGCCATCGTCGGTAAATGCCGTGTTCATACTACCCGCAAAGCACCTTTCGGATACGTTCTTCATGTTAACACCTATCAGTACCGAAGCCTCACGCTTCTTCAGATAGTTGGGATCTACCGGTTCCTCACTGAATACTCTATCCATCTGCTGGATAGCTATCAGGTCGTAGGGATGAACGCCTATTATTATTCTCTCGGTTATGTGATCCTTCGGCTCTGTTTTCGTCTTATCGTTAGACTTGAACTTCAGCAGTGTTTCTCGCTGAGGAAGGAAATATTTTTTGGGTGGTAGTATGGTCACGTCGTAATCTAGTCTTAGTTCATTTGAAGATCTAAGCGTGTCAAAAACATATCTATTACCTCTTTCCTTCACACCCACCACCTCGTGTGGGTGGTTCTTGATTAGGTTATCCACAAAAAAGTCCAGGTCATCCATTTTTATGATTTTCATGGTCTCACTCTTGCTTTTTTTTAGAGATTATAGAGGCTATAAATAGGTGGGCTATAAAGCTTTCGTGAGATATGTTAGCAAAACAGGGTATTAGTTCGGTTGTGACTATAAGTGTGAATAACATCAGTTTTAAAGAACGGTAACGTTTATTAACTATTATCTATACGGAAAATCATTGTTTCATAGGTGATAACATGAAAACTACCATCGGACGTCTTCTGGAAGAAAAGGCCAATGAGTACCCCGACAAAGATGCAGTTGTCTTTGAAGGGCAAAGGATGACATATAAAGAACTCAACGAGGAAGCAGAAAGACTAGCGTGCTTTCTTAAAAAAAGAGGTATAGGCAAGGGCGATAAAGTCGCCTTATGGCTAACAAATCATCCCGAATGGGTGGTGGCCTGGTTTGCCATACCAAAGATAGGTGCGGTAGTAGTGCCTACGGATCCATGGTACAAAAGTTCCGAGATAGAGTACATGTTCAGTGATTCAGACACGAAAGCGGTGATAACAACTGATAAGGCCGGTAGATACAGATTTTTAAATATCTTAGAAGAGGTGGGTCCGGCACTCGATGAACTTCATACCGTTGTATTGCTCAACGGGACAAGCGATAAATTATCCACAGTGACATATCGTGAGGCTATGGAGGAAGGAAGGGGATGGGAGGAGGACAAAGAATACATCAATATGAAAAAGGATACTGGCCCTGAAGACGTCACCTTTATACTTTATACATCCGGCACAACCGGCAAACCAAAAGGTGTGATGCTCAACCATTACCAGATACTGAAGAACTCCTATGACACCGGAGAAATTCTACAGACCACGCCCGATGATAAGTTGATAATACCCGTACCCTTCAGTCACTGTTTCGGCAACGTACTAAGTATCACACTGATAGTCAACTTCGGCGGTACAATGATACCCATGGAAGAGTTCTCACCCAGAAAGGCCCTCCAACTAGTTGAGCGTGAACGGGCAACCATGTTACATGGCGTACCGACAATGTTCATCCGGGAGCTGGAGTTATTAAAGAAGATAAACTTCGATACCAGCACACTTCGTACAGGGATAATGGCAGGTTCCACATGTCCGGTTGAGACCATGCAGTCCGTGATAAATGACATGGGATGCAACGTATCCATAGTTTACGGGCTCACGGAGGCTTCTCCAAGTGTAACCATGACAAGATTCGACGATTCTGTGGCGGATAGGGTTGAAACCGTGGGACGTGTGCTTCCGGACCAGGAGATAAAGATAGTTAATGATGAAGGTGATGAGGTGCCCACGGGTGAAGCCGGCGAGTTGCTAGTGAAGGGATACAACGTGATGGAGGGATACTACAAAAGACCGGAGGCTACGGAGGAGACCATAGAGGATGGATGGCTGCACACCGGAGATCTTGCAGAGGTGGACGATAGAAGATACGTAAAGATCGTCGGCCGTAAGAAGGATATGGTTATTGTAGGTGGCTTTAACGTATATCCAAGAGAGATAGAAGAATACCTTATAGAACATCCTAGCATACGCGAAGTCGCTGTCGTTGGCGTTCCGGATAAAGACCTTGGAGAGGTGGTAGCAGCTGCAGTGATACTTTTCGACGATGCAGAGATGACATCCCAGGACGTTGTTGATTTTCTCTATGGAAAAGTGGCCAGTGCTAAGGTACCGCGTTACGTAGAGATCAGGGATGAACTACCTCATTCGGGTCGGGGAAAGGTACAAAAATTCAAACTCCGTGATGCCTTGGTCCAAAAGGTGAAGAAGGGAGAACTTGAAAAGATGGTCCCGTCAAAGGTGAAGGAAAAGAAAAGTTGATACGGACATCCGGAGTTCACATCGGTCGAAATCGTTTGAAACAAGGGAAAATTGTTAATAAGTTAATTAAAATTCAGTACCATGGAATGCCCTCGCTGTGGCAATGAAATGGAAAAGGGCCGCTGTTTGTGGTGCGCTTACGAGGCTCAAAATACATCCGAAAATGGTCCATCCGACCTTGAGGTTCTAAAAACAAGATTTAAAACATTTTTATTCATCATCACCATTGTCTCCTTTACCATCTTCTTATTCCTTTGTATCATCGTTCTGGCAGGACACATCAGTGTGATTCTACCGGAAACCCTTGTACACAGCACTATTGTTTATGTTGTCCTAGTCTTCGTCATACCAATAGCAGAGATAGGCGGATATTACTTCGGTGCTTATACGGTTTTTCTTATCCTCTGCGTGCTGATATCATTTGCCTATCTTCTTTACGTGGAAGGTTCAAGACTGTATTCATACTACAGAAGGAGGGCCGTAAGTAAAAAGGAAAAATTCAGTCTTACGGATTCTCCCATATCACGACTAGCTTTTACCTTTTCTGCTCTTCTTTTTATATCTTATACCTATTTAATAATACTACAAATGGCCGGCATCACAACTCGTACACCATCGCTACAGGATAGAGAACTATGGGAAATGATATACGCACTCACAAGAGCCTCTGTATGGGAGGAGATTACCATCAGGGTGGTTTTTATCGGTCTTCCGATGGCACTTTATGTTGGGTTGAAGGGTAGGGTGGACCTAAAGAAATATATATTAGGAGGCTTCGGTTTGAATGAACGTTTCATCATCTGGCCGATATTATTTTCTTCATCGATTTTCGCCTTTGTACATCTTTCTTCATGGGATTTTTACAAACTTCCCCCCACTTTTCTAGCAGGGTTGGTATTCGGATATCTTTTTGCAAAAGACGGTCTTTATTCTTGCATATTATTTCACTTTGCTTGGAACTTCACTTCGGTGTTCAACAGATTACCATTTGGCTTGGGCGATATGATAGGTATATTCATAATAATTACCATCTTTCTAGGCGTATACTTCTCTTACCGATTCACAAAAAAGGGTATTACCTGGTTGATTCAGCCGGTATCCGAGATACGGCAGCCTAGAGTAAGCAAAGAGCACGATGGGGGTAAGACTACAGGTGTGTCGGCCGGTTTCGTGTGCTCAAATTGCGGCAACCACACCGCCATTTACACCAAAGAAGGTAAACTTAAATGCAAACGCTGCGCAACCGAGAGCGATCCTTTGTCGTCGGAATCCAAAGAGAACCTGAGTGCGGTTGAGATGAAAAGGGAATGGCCTCCGCCTCAGTGAGCTTCACTTTCAATCCTTGAGCTCGTCGAGGAGGTTCTCATAGTGATCAAGGCATTGAGGGTTGACCAGGGCGTCCCTGTTCGTGACGGGTCTTCCGTGGATCAGGTTCGTGACAGCACTTTCCACCTTTTTCATGTTCAGTGTATACGGAATATCGGGCACCTGAATGATCCTTGCGGGAACGTGTCTGGGTGAGGCGTTCTTACGCAGGGTCGTTCTGATCTTGTTTTTCAGGTCGTCGGTCAAACAGTATCCTTCGTTGAGTTTCATAAAAAGAACGACGCGCTGGTCTCCCTTCCAGCTCTGCCCTATGGCTAGGCTATCTGCGATCTCATCCAGTTCTTCCACCTGGTTGTATATCTCCGCCGTACCTATGCGAACCCCTGAAGGCTTCAATACGGAATCGGAACGTCCGTAGAATGTGAAACCACCGGTCTCACTGTCAATTGAGACATAATCACCGTGACGCCATACACCGTCGTACACCTCGAAATAAGCTTTCCTGTACTTTTCGTTCCCCGGGTCATTCCAGAAATATATCGGCATGGATGGAGCCGCAGCTTCACAGACTAGTTCCCCCTCCCGGTCAACTATGGGCCTGCCTTCGTCGTCATAGACATTCACCTTCATGCCCAGAGCGGGTCCCTGGAGCTGACCGGCATAGACAGGACTGATAGGATTCCCCGCACAGAAGCAGCCGTTGATGTCCGTACCCCCTGAGATCGAATTGAACCACAGATTCTTTTTGATCTGTCCATAGACGTACTCGAATCCCTCGGCCGAGAGGGCTGAGCCGGTTTGAGATATCTCCTTCAGTGCCTTGAGGTCATAATCCCTTCCCGGTCTTACCCCTTCATGTCTGAGGTAATTTATGTAGCTGGCACTGCAGCCGAACACAGTAACCTTCTCATCCTGGATGAGCCTCCACATGGCACCGCTGTCGGGGTAATTTGGATTGCCGTCGTATAGGACCAAAGTGTTTCCCACGGCCAGTGAACTCACCATCCAGTTCCACATCATCCAGCTGCAGGTTGTAATGTAGAACAGTATATCCTCTCGTTTGAGGTCAGTGTGGAGTATCAGCTCCTTCAGATGGTTGATGAGTACCCCTCCGGCTCCCTGGACCATACATTTTGGCCTACCGGTGGTCCCGGAGGAGAACATGATGTACAAAGGGTGATCGAAGGGAAGCTGTTCGAACTGGATCTCAAGTCCGCTCTCATCGTTCAGGAAATCGTCATAATGTACTGACCTGGGAACACGGCTGATATCCGCTTTTTGTCCACTATAGGAGGTAACTATGACCTTTTCCAGAGAGGGTATTCTATTCGCGATGCCGGCCGCATTGGACAGAGAATCGAAAAATCTATCCTTGTAAAAATACCCGTCGACGGTGAACAGGACCTTCGGTTCTATCTGACAGAGCCGGTCCGTAACCGCTTCCTGGCCTAGATCGGTGGCACAAGAGGCCCACGTTGCACCGATACTGGCAGAAGCGAGCATACCGATGATGGTCTCCATCATGTTGGGCATATAGGCGGCTATCCTGTCTCCCGGTCCAACTCCCAGCTGGCGAAGGGATATTGCAAGACGGGCGACGGTATCGTAGAGCTCGGAATAGCTCATACAGGCCCTTTTCTGCGTTTCTCCTATGAAAATAAGGGCGGTACGGTCATCCCTGTACCTGAGCAGATTCTCGGCGAAGTTGAGCCGTGCTCCGGTAAACCATTTTGCACCCGGCATCTTGAAGATGTCATCGACCACTGACTCATAATCCCTTAATGCAGTGATCCCGACGAAGGCCCATACCGCGGTCCAGAAGTCGGGTATCTCGTTTATCGACCACTCGTAGAGTTCGTTGTAATTGGTTATCTGTTTATCGTATTTATTGTTGACAAAATCGATGAATCGGGCCATGTTGGAATGTCTTTTCCGTCCCTTGGATGGTGTCCATAACAACTCTAGCATCATGACCACCCTTTGAAAGGATACCGATTTTTTATACCTAGGGTTCTTCTTCCCCTACGCCGTCCGGTCTCTCTACCTTCTTCGAGCACTTTCATTTTACCACCATTATTCAACATAAAAGAAAGGGGGTTTAAGGGCGTTCCCTGAAGTACATGATGTCCTTCAATGTTCCTTCTCGTTCTTGCATGGGCCTGAAGACCGCTTCCACCGTTTTACCGATAAAAACTTTTTCGGGATCGCCCGTCTTCAGTACGCCGAGCATTGCACCGTGGGTACCCTCTATATCTATGAGGGCTATGATACGGGGTGCGTCAAGACGCTCACCGAAAGTGTTGAGTACGGCGGTGGTGAACAGTCTTACGGTGCCCACTGCTGGAACTTCCTTCCAGCTCTCATCCGGTATCTCCTCGAAGCAGTCCTCGCAGTACAGCCGGGGAGGGCAGAATATGGTACCGCACTTCTTGCACTCGGACGCCAGGAAGGTATCGTTTTCCTTCAGATGTGTGAAGAATCTGTTACCGGCGGTACCGCTGGTGTACATATTGTCCACCATAAGGTTACCCATGTGGTGCATCGGATCCAGGGGATTGGTCTGCTTCTCGAAAAAGGTCATCATTCGTCACCTCCTTCCTTTAGAGGTTTGAAATATTTGATATCCCTGACCGAACCCGTCCGCTCTTCTTCCGGTTTCCAGACAGCCTTTACCCGCATACCTATGTGTAGTTCCTCAGGTTTCATCTCACCGAAGTAGTGCATGAAGCCGTGTTTCGGCGAGGCGCCATCGATGGACACTACGCCCACGAGTATGGGTTCCTCTATCCTGTTAGCGTCCGGGTCAAGGTAGGATATTGAGAAGGTTTCCACGATCCCCGTATCCTTTAGGTATACCCACTCGTTGGTCGGGCTGTAGCACCATTCGCAGAACATCCTTGGCGGGACTAGGACTCTATCACACTTCTTGCAAGTTCTGCCTATTATATTACCTTTCTTGAGTTCTTTCAGGAATCTGCTGTTTGCCGGTCCCAAACTGTAGGCGTACTGGGCTTCCACCTCCCACCATGTATAGGGGATTTTCTTTTCCCGAATATCTCTGCCCGATACGTGGGTGCCCGGTGCGTATCCTGGTTGTCCTTCTATCTTCTCTTCGCTCATGTTTATCCTCTCCTGAGCACTATCACTGTGCCCATCTGCATTATGTCGCCCCATGCCTGGCCCACGCCGACCTGTGGATCACCGGGTATCTGTCTCTTGCCGGCCTTGCCCGCCAGCTGCCAGTACAGTTCACATACTTTCTGACCCATGGTGGCCGCGATCGGATTACCTACACCGAGAAGTCCTCCCGATGGACATATCGGTAAATCTCCGTCCCTTTCGGTAACCCCTTCACGGGTAAGGATGGGGGCTTCACCCTTATCGCATAGCAGCAGTCCTTCCATGTGATGCAGTTCCTTGTAAGTAAAGGGATCGTAGGGCTCGGCAAAATCGATCTCTTTACGTGGGTCCTTTATACCGGCCATCTTGTAGGCCATCTTCGCCGCATTTGCCACGTAATCCGGGAAGTAAAGGTCCCTGTTGGTCCACATGGAACTGTCGATATTCCAGCCTACACCGTCAACGAACACCGGGTCGTCGGTGAATTCTTTTGCCTTCTCCTCGCTGCAGTATATGAGGGCTGATGCGCCATCACTGGGTGGGCTTATGTCGAGTCGATTGACGGGCCAGGCCATCATCTCCGAGTTAAGCACATCCTCTACGGTTATATTCTCATCGGGTAACTGGGCGCATGGGTGCCCCACCGCGTTACGCTTGTTCTTTACGGCCACCCGGGCGATATCTTCCTTTTTGATGTTGTGCCGTGTCATGTACCGGTTCATCTCCATGGCGAAGAGCCAGACCAAATTAGGGTTAATAGGCCTGTCCAGTATGGGGTCCCATATAGTTTGGAAAGCCGTCTGGGGATGGGGGTAACAAGAACCCATCTTCTCCTCGCATACTACCATGACAACATCCGCAACTCCCGATGCAACGTGCCACCAGCCGGCAATGGGAGCGAAGACACCCGTACCGCCGCCGTTGAAAACCCGTACATAAGGTTTGTCCTTACCTCCGGCGCCGTCGAGAAGATTTTCTCCCTTCTGGTGTATTCCATCGAAGGCACAGGGTGCACTTCCCATAACCACCATATCGATGTCCGAGTTTTCGATACCTGCCTCTTCAAGGGCCATCTTCGAAGCAAGGAACGATAGCTCTTTACCGGTTTCATTCAAACGTCTTCGGAAAAGGGTCATACCTCCGCCGATGACTGCTACTTTTCTCATGCTTTCACCTCCGAATATCTGCTGAATATCGCCGCCGCCCCGGTTCCTGTGGGTATTCCTCTCCAGGATTGTGCCAATCCAATCTCGGGATCGTCTATCTGGCGTTTACCTGCAAATCCTCGTAATTGGGTGATTATCTCAAGAGAACGCTGCAGTCCCGTTGCCTCAAGGCAGTTTCCGATACCCAATGAGCCACCTGAAAGGTTCGTGGGTAAGGTACCGTCCTTTTCGAACTCGCCGTCTTCGAGCATCTTGGCGGCCTCGCCCGGTTTTGCAAGTCCCAGGGCCTCAATGTGCTGCAGTTCCTTGTATGAAAATCTGTCGTCAACTTCGAGAACATCGAAAACACCCTTGGGGTCCTTTATACCGGCCATCTTAAAGGCCATGTTGGATGCCATGGTTGCATAACCTGCATCCATACCTCTGCTGCTTAGCCAGGGCGTTTCCGAGCTGTATCCGAACCCGTTCAAGTATATGGGTTCGACGCCGAGCTTCTTGACCACACTCTCCTCGGCCAGAACGAAGCAGATGGCACCATCCACCATGGGGCTTATGTCCAGATCCTTTACGGGTTTAAAAAGATATTCCGACTGCATAACATCGTCTTCTGTGAGTAGGCTTTCATAATCCGCCATGGGATTGTCGTAGGCGTTCCTCTTGTTCTTCACCACGACGGAAGCGCACTGTTCTTCCGTAGTATTCGTAGAACGTAGATAATGCTGCATCTCCAAACCGGCTATGTAATAGGGATGTATTCTTCCCTTTTCATCGGTCTTTCCTACTAAGGGTTTCGGTCTGTTTTCCGGGTATGAGGGTCCGGAGTACCTTTCTCTTTCCACTTGTCCCGAGACTGGTTTTTCGTATATGGGGTCCATGGCATGGAGCACTACGTCGCCGTATGTGAGTAGGTCCGATACTTTGCTGTGTGCCTCCACAGCTACCGTATCGACCAACCCGGTCATTATCTGCATATACGCGTTTGCTAGACCCTGTATACCGTCTCCGCAAACGGTACAACACGGTCTCAGAACAGCGCCGATCTGATCCGGGACGAACTCGTCGAATATACTGAATCCTTCCCAGTAATCTTCGGCACACGTGATGAAGCTGTCAACGTCCTCTCGAGGATTTATCCCTGCATCGACATATGCCTTTTTACACGCCTCGTACATAAATTCCTTCCAGCTTACATCTGGAGTCATGGAATTGAAATCGGTATTACCGACTCCAATCACGCATACTTTTCTTGTCATATTTCTTTCACCATTGATCTTATTTATATCTCCCCTTGGATAGAGCCCTAGACGATCATAGGGTAATTACCTACTATTAACAAAGCCTTACCCTTAGGGGTTCTGGAGATATGTATAATGATTTATAAGGTTTTTCATCCTTTTTTACGTCATTTGTTGAAATGTTGTTACAAGGACGTCTATTTTACAAACTGATCGAGATATATCATAGGTACATTGATTCTCCGCAGGACTTGATGTAACACGAATAGCCGTATCATCTTGTTTTGTTTATGAGTAAAGTATGAAAAAATATAATATGTATGGGGCATATAAAAAAGAATGAGAAAGGGGTTTGGGGGTTCTAGTAGTCCACTGTCCAGACCACTGCATTGTCGGTTGGGTTGTGTACCCAATAGCCCTTGCCGGGTTCGAAAGCGAAGGCACCCGGACTGTAATCATATGCCAGATTGTATGTTTGTGAGCCATCGAAGTAGCCTACCACATCAACCTCTCCGGGTAGTCCATGATTACCCGCTGTTTCACTAGGCAGTCCAACCATGGTCCAGCCGGAATACAGTGTTATGTCCGTGCTCGCCGGCGGCGAACCCTCGATGGTCAGCGTATCACCGGTCGTCATCCGTATCCATATACCCATGCGGTGGCTCCACGATTGGAGGTTGTTATACCTTTCTGCTCTACCGGGTACGTACGAACTCCACTCACCGGTAGAACTATCGTAGTACATCACACGGTCGTAGTTACCGTCTATGTCAGCGAGTATCGCCTCTAGCGATGTATCCGTCGGTATCAGATTGAAAGACACGAAGTTCCAACCGCCTGCATCTCCACCTGCGCTCAATGGTATATCAAATGTCTCAGTCTCTCCACCGGGTTCCTGCACAGCATCTGTGTTCTGATCCTCAAGACCGTTAGTTCCCACCGCGCGTACTACGTACCACCAGAATATCTCATCAGCCATACCTCTGTTGGGATCGACGTAACTATAATTTGCAGCTCCGTCGGCTGTGAAACTATCTACGAAAGTGCTTCCGTCCCATGGACCGTTTGGGTCTTCCGAACGATACAGATTGTAATGGCTAACCTCTCCTATTGTCTCGTCAGAACTAGGGTTCCATGTTATTCGATTGTCTTTATCGCCGTCTTCATCGCTGATCAATGTTTCCATACGCAGATCATCTATACGCCATCCGGCATTATCTCCATTACCTGCCCAACTCACTCCGGCGTCCCAACGTATGTGGATGGTCTCGCCTATATAGTCCGTAAGGTCGAAAGTAGCGGTGGTCCAATCAGATTGATGACTCCAACCGGGTTGCCCGGCCAATGGCTGATCGTAACTGCTGGACAGGGTGCCGTCATAGCCTTCTTCAGGGGTGATAATAGTCCATGGGCCGTTGATACCGGAAGTCGATATCTTCGTGTTGCCGCCATCAAACAACGTGAGAGATGAACTGTAGAAATCCCGCCAGTGCTCGAAGGTTAACCATACACCGTACTCATCATCGGCATCAGCAGGTACGGTTATTTCTGGAGTGATCAACCAGCTCAACGGACCTTCGAATGTTATCTTGTTGTACTGCCCGTCTCCGAAGTCCCATGAATTAACGCCTGAAGAAGCTCCGTGCTGACGTATGCCCCATTCACTTGCGCCATCCATGTTCACACCTGTGGTATAACCCAGGTCGCCGCCTTCGACGTCATCCTCGAAGAATACTTCGATCCATTGACTGATATGCTCAACATCAAGGTTCTGCGGCGGGTCCGGCGGGACTCCGACTATCGTGAAAACATCATCGCTGATATCCTCGCCCCAGCGACCAATTGTATCCAATGCGCGAACACGAACCAAACAGTCAGAACTGTGTTCGTTGGGTATACTCCATGTGTAACTACCCGTATCATCCAAATCCGTAGCAATTGTAGCCCATGAATCACCATTGTTTATGCTGTATGCAAGGGCGATACGATCGATGGGATCGTCACCTTCTTCGGTTGTCCATGTTATCTCCTCTTCGGTCCTTGCGTTCCAAACTTCGCCTCCATTAGGGCTGATAACTGTTACCGAAGGCGGTACACCATCAGGCATGGGCTTGGCGTTGTAAACAGCAAGGGCAAAATCTTGGCTGTTATGGCCCACTCCTACACCGTCACCAGCTATTGTTCTCGCCTCAATGCGGACGGCATACGCACCGATCTCTACGTCGTCGGGATGGATATAAACGTTCTCTACGTTGTTGGTATCGTCCCATCCGTCACCACTTCTGTCAAATGTAGACATAGCATCGGCTCCCACAACAGACCATCCACTGCTGAAGGCGTTCCCTCGGATGATTTCACCGCTGGGTGTTTCCACCTCTATGTTCAGGTCGTTGATCAACGCAGGATCGCTTCCCGTATCGCCCGGAGCTTCCTTGTCCGTCCATACAAGGCTGAACTTAATGGGCACGCCTTCCCTATCGGATGATACGGCATATTCTTCAATCTCTCCACTGGAGGTGAAAATATGTTCCTGGTCGAAAAGCCTGAAAGGCACGGGATCGTTCAATGGTCGTTCTAGCTTAGAGATATCAACCATACCCCAACCTTCATCCCTGTTGGGTATGGGTCCTTCCGTGTTACCGTCGATAGGTTCGGCCGTGTTTATCATCAACGCCTTGACCATGGCCGGACTGGGGCGTTCATTGTCTATGTGATTGAGCTCGTACCATTCAACGATGACCGCAGCAGCACCTGCTGTAGCAGGAGTTGCCATGGATGTACCTGACATGTACTGGTATCCAGATGTTGGCATGGTCGAATAGATATACCTACCCGGTGCAACGATATCGGGTTTGATCCTATTATCTGCCGTCCAACCTCTGGAACTGAAACTCGCAATGTTCTCGGGATCGGATACTCCCTGAGAGGGGTTGTAGGTATCCGTAGCTCCGACTGTTATCACGTTCTTACCGGTCCCGGGTCTTATTATGGTCGTGTATCCTGAACCACTGTTACCAGCTGCGGCCGTGATCACCATGTCGAAATCTCTGGCTCCCTTATCGTAACGGGAGGAACGTTCATCGTATATCCCGTTGGCTTCAGTCGTTCCCCAAGAATTCGTGTGTACCTCCGCGCCACCATCTGCACCTTTCTGGATTATGTCGTAGATATCGGAAGGCCCTATCCAGCCGCCCGAATCTCCGAATATCCTCACTGAATACAGTTCGGAAGCGGGTGCACTACCCTGTGCC
>CAZAMQ010000042.1:0-20791 GCA_964486225.1 uncultured Thermoplasmata archaeon
ATCGCCACACTGATGCTGGCCTTGGGGATCCCATGTTCGGCACAGCTCGGAGTTATCTTCGTCATAATGGCCTTGTTACCCATACAATACTTCTTCATATGGATCGCGGTCATATCTTCACAGATAATGTTGGTCGCATGGCTCGCTTCTAAGATCATCCCGGGAGAAAGGGGAGATTTCATAATGGAATTGCCTCCTCTACGGATCCCCAGATGGGATAATGTACTCCGTAAGACGTACTACAAAGTAGTATGGTTTCTCAGAGAATTGGTGCCACTATTCATCATCGGGACCTTCATAATCAGTTTGATGAACATGACAGGTGTACTGGACATGCTGATCGATCTTCTGGAACCGGTGGTACAAAGTTGGATGGGACTTCCCGGAGATGCTACCATCGCATTCATCGTAGGATTTTTGAGACGGGATTTCGGTGCCGCCGGGATACTAGCCATGGCATCGGAACTCTCATACAGGCAGATGCTGGTGGCCACCGTTGCCATAACGTTGTTCATACCGTGCATCGCCAATCTGCTTATAATGGTAAAAGAAAGAGGACTGAAGACTGCTCTCGCTATGACGGTTTTCATCATACCTTTCGCGTTCTTTGTGGCAGGCGTACTCAATTATATATTAAAGATAGTGGGGTTATGAAATGACAGAACACAGATGTCCGTTATGCGGAAATAAATTCAGTGGATCCGAAAAAACAGCGTGTTCAGGATGTATATTAGGGGGACACTGTAATATGATCAGATGTCCGAACTGCGGATACGAATTCATACCTGGAGTTGATGAAAGATGATATGCGAAGATATGCCGGATATAGATATAGACGAAGCTTTGGAGATACTTTGGACCCTGGAAGAAGAAGGGGACACAGACAGTAAAAGATTCAGAGATCGTGTTGGTAAAAAGATAGGAGATACCTCATGGAGTTCACACAGACGGAGATTTAGACACGGATACAGGAACAAGATAAGTGATAAAGTCATCAAAAAGTTGCAGGATAAGGGATATATCACTGAAGACGATGGCAGTATGAAGCTGACAAACAAGGGCAGACCCATCGCACGAGATATCGTGAGACGGCATCGGCTTGCAGAACGATTACTTGTGGATGTCTTCGATATGTCGGAGGAAGAGATAGAGAAGCCCGCATGCGAGTTCGAGCACATTCTATCGGAAGAGGTTACCGACAGGATATGTACCCTACTGGGACATCCTCGTGAATGCCCCCATGGGATGGTGATACCACCGGGGAGGTGCTGCAAAGAGGGAAAGGCCGTTCTTGAATCTGTCATCAGTCCTCTGTCCAATACGAAACTCGGGGAGAAGGTCAGAGTGGCATACATACACACGAAAAGTCATCCTAGATTGCACAAACTTTTATCCTACGACATCGGCCCCGGTACGGTCATCGAACTACACCAGAAGCAGCCAATCTTCATAATACGAGTGGGAGAAACGGATATCGCTCTTGAAGAAGATATCGTAAGAGATATTTTCGTTAAAAAGCTATGAAATGTATATATACTTATACACATATCTGCCTTTGTGATCTGAAATGGAAATAGCAGGATACGGACTCGAAGAAAACTTACCTTACCTGGGATTCACCTTATGGAATTTCATACTGTTTGTAGTAACTCTGATAGTGGGTATAATCCTTGTAAAGATAGCATCAAGGACCATAAAGAAGACGATGCTCAGAGCGAACATGAGAAAGATACTAACGGAATTTATCACGCGATTGCTGAGGATAGTGCTCTATGTATTCGTGATCGGTATCGCACTTTCCTTCATCGGTGTACAGGTGGGTGCCGCATTGGTGAGTCTCTCAGTTGTACTGGGTTTCGTTCTCGGCTTTGCTTTAGGAGATACCCTCAGTAACATAGCCGCCGGTGTGATGATAGCTGTGACCAGACCTTTCAGAACGGGGCATTATGTGAATGTGAATGGAGAAGAAGGAATTATAAAAACCGTCGGTATTAGTCTTACAGAACTGGACACTCCGGACAACAAGCATATAATCATACCCAACAAACATGTGTGGGGCAACAACATCATCAACTATACCCATAATCTCATCAGAAGGATCGATCTGGAGACTGGTGTTGGATACGGAGACGATCTAAATCTAGCCATCAAAACGTCATTAGCGGTTCTTCGTAAACATCCTAAGGTACTGAAGGACCCGGCACCCGTGGCCAAAGTCAAATCCATGGATGACTCCGCTGTTACGCTGGTGGTTAGACCCTGGGTAAAGACAGACGATTACTGGGATGTGTTCTTCGACCTGCAGAAGGCATTAAAAGAAGGTTACGACAAAGTCGGATTGAATATACCGTATCCGCAGATGGACGTACATCTGGACAAGTAAAGTTCACTGTTCGGTATCGTGTAAAATGGTGGCGGAAATAACCCGCCACCTACTCCTATTACTACACAAATGAGCATAAGATATAAGTATAACATCCCTTTCTAGATTTCTTACAGTGGATACGATGACTGAAACTACAACAAGAAAATTTGTGGTGATGAGCGGGAAGGGAGGGGTAGGAAAGAGTACCATTGCTGCAAATCTTGCTTATAATTTGACAAAAAGGGGATACCAAGTCGGTGTATTCGACAGCGATCTCCACGGACCGACCATACCGAGATTGATGGGCGTGAAGAACCAAATGCTTGATACAAGAGGCGAAGTTATACTTCCTGTCGAAGTGAATCCTCAACTGAAAGTCATATCCGTGGAATTTTTGCTTCCGGACAATGATTCACCACTGATATGGAGAGGACCTATGAAGATGAACATTATCAATCAGTTTATTCAAAGAGTTGATTGGGGACCCTTGGATTATCTTATCGTAGACCTACCACCGGGAACAGGAGATGAGCCCTTGAGCATCGCCCAGGAATTAAAGGACGTTGAAGGTGCGTTGATAGTCACCACGCCGCAGGAAGTATCACTGGATGCAGTGCGTAAATCTATCAATTTTGCCAGGAAATTGGATATGAAAATCCTCGGTGTAATAGAGAATATGAGCGACTTCGAATGTCCGCACTGCGGTAAAACCATCTCTATGTTCGGCACAGAAGGAGGGAAAGATATGTCGGATGCGTTGGGGGTACCGTACCTTGGGAACATCCCTTTACACGCGGATATCGTAGGGAGTGGAGAGAAGGGTCTGCCCTTCTCCAACCAGGATAACAAAAGTGCTGAGTTATTCAATGAAATAGTGGAAGAGCTACTGAAAAACATAGGTGATAAAAAATGAAAAATGCAGATATAGTAATAGTTGGTGGAAGTGCAGCAGGAGTTCCAACGGCGATCACAGCCAGACGGCACAATCCCGACAAAAGTATTCTGCTCATAAGAAAAGAGAAGCAGGTCTTGATACCATGTGGAATACCGTATATATTCGGGACTGTGGGCGAACCCGAGAACAATTTGATACCGGACACTCCTCTGACTGGAAACAACGTTGACTTACTGGTGGACAAGGTAACGGAAATAGACAAGGAGAAAAAGTGTTTGAGAACTGCCGGAGGGGAGACGATAGAGTACGATAAACTCATTTTGGCAACGGGATCCGAACCAGTGAAACCGCCCATACCAGGAATAAACAAGAAAAACGTATTCACCGTAAAAAAAGACGTTGACTATCTTAAAGAATTTCAAAAGGTACTAGATAACACAGAGGATCTTGTTATCTTGGGAGGTGGCTTTATAGGTGTAGAGTTCGCAGATGAATGCAAGAAAGGTAGAAAGATCAATGTCACCGTCGTCGAGATGCTGGATCAATGTTTACAGATGGCATTCGCGGAGGAAGAGTGCAAATGCTGCAAAAAGATAGAGGACGGCTTAAAAAAGAAAGGGATCAACATAATCACCGGGACCAAACTTGAGGAGATACTCGGAGAGGATAAGATCTCTGCGGTTAAGCTCTCGAATGGGAACGAAATAAAAGCAGATGCTCTCATAGTAGGGATAGGCGTAAAACCCAACATAAATCTAGCAAAAAAATCCGGCATCGAAGCCGATCCTAGTTTCGGCATAAAGGTAGATTCCAACCAAAGAACCAGCGATCCAAATATATTCGCAGTGGGAGATTGTGCCAGCAAGGTATCATTCTTTACGGGAAAACCTTCAAGATTGTGGCTTGCATCCATAGCAACCAATGAGGCCAGGATCGCAGGCGCCAATCTGTACGACACTCGACGTACCAACCAAGGAGTGATAGGAGTTTTCTCAACTGCCATAGACAAACTAACGGTAGGTAAAGCCGGCATGAGCGCAAAAGAAGCTTTGGAATGCGGATTCGATGTAGCTGTCGGGGAGATGGAAGCTCCTAATCGACATCCCGGAGGGATGCCCGGCATGTCCAAGATGTGGGTTAAATTGAATTTCAATAAATCCAACGGTGAAATTATCGGAGGTTCCGTTTGCGGAGGTCCTAGTGCCGGGGAAGTAGTCAATACCATCAGCGCCTGCATCCAGAAGAGGATGACTGCCGATGACATAGCAACTTTCCAGATAGGCACACATCCTGCCGTCACAGCTTCGCCTATAGCTTACCAGATGGTGAACGCAGCGGAGATGGCCTTGAAAGATATGAGGTGAAAATATGAAAATAGCGATAACATCAACAGGAAAAGATCTAGACTCTAAGATAGACCAACGATTCGGACGATGCCAGTACTTCATCGTCTTGGATCCGGAAACGATGGAATTTACTGCACACGACAATTCAGGCGTTACACAGAGAGGCGGTGCCGGACCTATAGCGGTAAAGGCGATATCCGATCTCGATGCGGAGATAGTGATCACCGGAAACGTAGGGCCTAATGCCTTCGATGCTCTAAGAGCCTCCGGGGTAAAGGCATATATCGGCGCATCAGGGACAGTCGGCGAGGCGGTAGAGCAGTGGAAGAACGAAAAACTTGAGGAAGCTGAGGATGCCAGTGTTGCCTCTCACACAGGGATGAAGTGATATCATGAAAGTATGCATACCGACGATGGGTGAGCGTGGACTTGACGAACAGGTTGGTGCGCATTTTGGAAGAGTACCTACATATACTTTAGTGAATACGGAAAGCGGAGAGCTCAAGGTGATAAAAAACACATCAACTCATATGGGTGGATCCGGTTATGCCCCTGACTTGTTGCACGATCATGGCGTAGAAACTATGCTCTGCGACGGTGTGGGTAGAAAAGCCATCCAGATGTTTGAGGATAAGGGCATAATGGTGTATATAGGCGCGAGGGGAACCGTTGCGGATGCCCTTGACTTGTTTAAAGCTGGAAAACTTAAAGCTGCTACCAACGAAACCGCCTGTCAGCAGCATGCATTCCGAGGAGAAGGCCACGGGGACGGTTCGCATAAACACTGTTAGGTGGGGATTATGAAAACCCACCCTAACTGTATCCCATGTTTCCAAAGGCAGGTTATACAGGCATTAGGGTTTGTTTCAGATGATTTCGACTTGATCGAATCAGTATTGAGAAGAACGGTCAACCATCTATCATCCGTTGAATGGAATACATCTCCGTTTCTCATGGCGAACGAAGTACACCATCTAGTCCGAGAAGAATTAGGTGGTATGGATCCATATAAGGAAATCAAAAAAAAATCCAATGACCTGATGATGAGGAAATACGACGAACTCGAAGAGGTGGTACAAGATTCAAGGAACCCTATAGATACTGCTATCCGTCTTTCTATCGCGGGTAATATCATCGACTACGGTGTTATGGAGGAGTTCGACATTGAAAGCACTATCGATGATGTGTTGGTAAACGATTTTGCCGTAGATCAAAGAGTGAAACTGTTGAATTCTTTGGATGGTAGGAGATATATTTGGTATATCGCAGATAACGCAGGCGAGATAGTGTTAGACAAATTATTACTGGAAACTATCTTCAACCACTACGATGTCGAGAAAGTGTTCTTTGTGGTGAGAGGAGCACCCTTTATCAATGACGCAACCATTGATGATGCAAAATACATAAATTTGAACAAGTTAGATGCGATAGAGTTGATCGAATGGGATATCGGTTATTTTGGAATAAAATCTGATTCCAAAGGTTTTCTAAAAAAGTTCAAGCCAGACGAAACGGTGATCAGCAAGGGTCAGGGTAATTACGAAGCAATGAGCGATATTGACGGGATATTCCATATGCTGATGGTAAAATGCCCTGTGGTATCCACCGATATAGGAGTCGACAAAGGCAGCATGGTCGTTTGGAGGAAAGATGCATGAAGATAGCTGTCGCAAGTGGTAAGGGCGGTACCGGTAAGACAACCGTAGCTGTGAATCTTGCATTGAGTGTCGAAAACTGCCTGTTGATGGACTGCGATGTTGAAGAGCCAGACACCAATATATTTTTGAATTTTGATCTGGAAAACGTTGGTGAGGTCGGCCTACCGATACCTGTTATAGATAAGGAAAAATGCACCTTCTGCGGACGTTGTTCAGAGTTCTGCCAGTACAACGCACTGGTCACTCTGCCTAAAGAGATCCTTTTCTTCCCCGAACTCTGCCACGGATGCGGTGGCTGTTCGCTGGTGTGCGAAGAAAGGGCTATCACAGAAGATAAACGACCTATCGGTGAGATAATGAAAGGTAGTAAAGACGGTATCACCTACTACCAAGGTCTGCTCAACATCGGTGAGCCCATGGCGACGCCTTTGATTTCAGCCCTGAAGAAAACAGCCGGTGACCATGAGATAGTATTGCTTGATTCACCTCCCGGATGTGCCTGCCCCTTCATAGAAACCATCCGTGATTGTGATTACTGTATCCTTGTAACTGAACCTACACCTTTTGGTCTGTATGACCTAAAACTGGCGGTTGCTGTTGTAAAAAAGATGGGGATACCCTTTGGAGTGATTATCAATAAAGATGGTGTTGGTGATGGCAGAGTGGTTAATTACTGTGAAGAAGAGAACATATCTGTGATACTGAAGATATCATACGACAAAGAGATTGCTAGATTATATTCGCAGGGTAAACCCTTTGTAACGGAGATGCCGGAATGGAGAGAAAGGTTCAGAGAGATGTACGAATCGGTATGCAGGAAGGTGAAAAAATGAAGGAGCTTACAGTGATAAGTGGGAAGGGAGGAACCGGGAAAACTACCGTTACCGCTGCTTTAGCGTCTTTAGCCGACAATTTGGTTATCGCGGATTGCGATGTTGATGCACCTGACCTGCACCTACTGATCAAGCCAGATATACTGGAAAAGGCACCTTTCTACGGCATGAAACTCGCAAAGAGGGACGAAGATAAATGCACCTCATGCGGTATCTGTTTAGAGCACTGCAGATTTGATGCTATCGATGATAAATACATGATAATACCGGAGAGTTGCGAAGGATGCGGTGTATGCGAGTATGTCTGTCCCACCGATGCTATCGAGATGGTGGATAGATTGTCAGGTTATGCATATACCTCCTCAACGAGGTTCGGGCCCATGTCTCACGCGGAACTGAACACGGCCGAAGAAGCATCCGGGATGCTAGTTACCATTGTTAGAAATAATGCAAAGAAGAAGGCCGAAGAATATGGTGCTGAAATCATAATAATAGACGGACCTCCGGGAACGGGATGCCCAGTTATCGCCTCCATCGTCGGGGTTGACCTTGTTCTCATCGTAACAGAACCTACCCTATCTGGCATAAGTGACTTGGAGAGGGTGATGGAGGTTTGCGAGCACTTCGATATCCCCACGGTAGTTTGCGTAAATAAGCACGATATAAATCCCGATAATACCGAGGATATTCTGTCTTATTGTGAGTCGAAGAATGTGGATATGGTGGGAAAGTTGCCCTACGACGACCTAGCTACCAGAGCTATGATAGAGGAAAAAACGGTGATAGAGTATTCTGATAATATCTTAGCCCGTGATATCAGATCCATTTGGATAGAATTGAAAAGTAGATTAGAGGAGGCGAAATAGATCTATGGGACAAAGCCACCTGCACCCTTCCGTTGTTGAATATATGATAAACAAAGCATTTAACAGGGTGGAAAACTATTTTCTATGAACATGAAAGAGAAACTCGCTTACGGACCGGTTCCCTCTAGACGATTGGGGCAAAGTCTAGGTATCAACAACATCCCTCCAAAGATATGCACTTATTCATGCGTTTATTGTCAACTCGGAAGGACACTCGATATGCAGGTGGATAGGCAGGAATTTTACACTGTTGAGGATATAGTCGAAAGCGTTAGAGAGAAAGTTGAGAACGCTCTAGAAAAGAAAGAACCCATGGATCACCTGACATTTGTACCGGACGGTGAACCCACACTGGATATCAACCTGGGCGATGAGATCGACGCAGTGAAAGAGATGGGGTATAAGGTCGCGGTCATATCCAACGGATCGCTCATATCCGATGAAGACGTGAGGTATGAACTATCTAAGGCAGACTGGGTTTCTTTGAAGATCGATGCGGTTTCTGAAGAGATGTGGAAAAAGATGAATCGCCCACATAATGATCTGGAGCTTGAGAGCATCCTGGACGGTGTATCTGCCCTTTCTGAGATCTTTGATGGACAGTTGAATACTGAAACCATGATGGTAAGGTCACTAAATGATGACAGTAGGGAACTGGAGAAAATCGCAGATATGATAGCAGGTTTAGATGTCGATAAAAGCTACATCTCGATACCAACTAGACCTCCGGCGGAAGACTGGGTCGAACCATCTGATGAAGATAAGATAACTGAAGCATACAAGATATTCGAAGACCGAGGAATCGATGTGGAGTACATCATCGGTTACGAGGGTGATACCTTCGCTTCTTCGGGAAATCTGAAAGACGATCTACTGAGTATCACTGCTGTTCATCCCATGAGAGAAAGACAGGTGGATAAGTTGATATCTAAAGCGGATGAAAGGGGCTGGGATTCGGTTCATGAGTTACTAGATCAAGGTAAACTCATCGAAACGAGTTTTCGGGGAGAGAAGTTTTACATGAGGAAGATAAACTGAGATGAAAATATGAATGACAAGATAAAAAGATGGGAGAAAGAAGACGGCGTAAAATTCCTTTACAAAATGGGTCTAAGGAAAGGTCACAAATTGCTCGATTTCGGAGCTGGATACGGTCATTATACACTACCTGCTGCCGAAGTGGTAGGAGATGAAGGTGCCGTCTTTGCGGTGGACAAGAAAGAGGAACCGTTATCAGCAATTGCGAAGAAGGCTTCTGAACGAGGGTTATCCAATATAAAAACCATAAAAAATTCTGATAGTGTTACATTGAAAATGGATGATCGCTCTATAGATGTTGTTCTTTTGTTTGATATATTGCATTATATGGAGAAAGATAAGAGGAAAAAACTTTATCGGGAGGTATATAGAGTCTTGAAGGATGAGGGTTCCCTTATCGTTCACCCCAAACATACTAAGGATGATTTCCCTATGGGTGAGCTCAAGAACATGGAAAACAGAGATGTTGTAAAAGAGATCGAAGAGAATGGTTTCACGCTAAAGTTTAAAGTTTGTGGGGAGTTAGCTCACGATCAAGGTATCACAGAGGGATGCGTGTTCAAATTTCAAAAAATAGAGGGGGCTGGGTATTCTTGAATTGTGTGAAGTATGTCTCAACGTCATTCGACGAATATTCAGGCAGATACGAATCATGGTTCGAGAAGAATCCGGAAGTCTATAAATCAGAATTGAAAGCCGTGGAGATGCTTCTACCAGAGGGAAAAGGAGTGGAAGTGGGTGTTGGGAGCGGTAGGTTCTCTGAACCGTTCTCTATGGAATTAGGCGTGGACCCATCTACCGAGATGCTTAAGTTGTCGAAAAAGAGAGGTATAGAGGTCGTGAGAGGGGTGGGTGAAGAACTTCCTTTAAAAGATTCTTCCTTCGATTTCGGGCTGATAATAACAACGATATGCTTTTTCGAAGACACTTGGAAAGCTTTGAAAGAGGCTCACAGGATCATAAAATATGGTGGACATATCGTGATCGGGCTAGTGGATAGGAAGAGCGAAGTCGGAAGAGCGTACCAGAAAAAGAAGAGAACAAATGTGTTTTATAAAGATGCTAATTTCTATTCCGTGGATGAGGTGGAGTTGATCCTCCGTCAAGCAGGTTTCGAAGATTTATTTCATGTCCAAACTATCTTTGGAGACTTGTATACCATAGAAGAATTTCAGGAACCTACAGAAGGATATGGAGAAGGATCGTTTGTGGTGATTAGAGGGAGGAAAGGATGAGTTTTCGACTTTTAAAAAACAGGCGAAAGAGTTCAGAATGATCAGGAGGTCTATAAGTCAAAGCTGATAGCTATCGATGGGTTTCTATCAGGAGGAGATCAGTTAAAGGTAAGTTTCTTTAATCTTTAAGGTCTCACCATCTTACTACCGCATTTTGGACAAACCATCTCGTAACAGGGTGTTCCTCTCGGATGTTCAGCTTCATGTCCACAATTCGGGCATTTACACGTGCCTCCTGGTCCTAATCCCTTTCCACCAGGTTGCCTTCCGCGACCACTTGATTGTCCGCCGCCTCTTCTTGCCATATTGTTTCACCTCCATTCATTTATATTTCGATGCTAAATCCTACTCCGCATTCACGATATGCTTCAGGATATGCTTCTTCTATCTTGTCTATAAACATCGTGCAGTGACAGGGAACTAATAGAGGTATACCTTCGAGTTTTTCTATATCTCTAAATCCGTGATAACCACCTATTATTCCCTTAGGATCACCAGATTCTAAGGCGATATCTATTATATTCTCTATACCCGGGTGCCCGCACCCTGTTAATATATATAATCCATCTTTACCCTGGACCAAAAGGGACTGTTCCCTAACTGCGTGGCCTAATTCTCCGGTGGAATGGATACCATCGATTATATCTGTTCTATTGGAAACGGAGATCACCTCGCCGGTCAGATCGAACTCATCTTTGATCCTCTTTGCTGAAGATTGGGGGATGAATATTTTGACGTCCTTATCTTCAAAGGCAGACAATCCACCAAAATGATCCCAGTGGCTGTGAGAGATCACTATTATATCGATATCATCCATTCGAACTCCTAACTTTTTCATGTTGTGTGTCAAGATGTTTTTATCATTCCCCACATCAAAAAGGATCTCTTTTTCACCTCTCTTCAAATGGACGGATACGCCCCAGTCAGTATAGAACTCAGTTTCCAGGGTCCTATTATCGTATACAATTGTAAGGAGGGTTTTTTCGTATCTGTTTGTCATCTTATGTGACTCCGATCTATTACACTATTGCGTTGAGTTATAAATAGTTTATGTAAATCGGTGGTGATTTTTAGGGTTACCAAAAATTTATATACTGCATATGTCTTAGTAAAATTATATTTAGGAATACCTAAATGAGTGGTTATCATGGACATGCCCTTGACACATCTAAAGATAGGCGAAAAAGGATATATCGTCAATATAGGCGGAGGAAGAAACTTTCAAAGACGATTAAGAACCATGGGATTGAGAGAGGGTAAGATAATAAAATTAGTGACAATACATCCTATGGGAGGTCCCCTGGTTATAGATATCGGTGGTAGAAGCACGACCATAGGAAGGGGGATGGCACATCGTATCATGATCAGGAGGATAAGATGAAAAAAATAGTTCTCATGGGTAATCCAAATGTGGGTAAGAGTGTTGTTTTTTCCAGACTTACCGGTGCTGAGGTCATAGCCTCGAACTACCCGGGCACAACGGTGGATTTTTCTGAAGGAAAGATGCACCTCGGTGACAAGTATGTCAAGGTCATCGATGCTCCCGGAACTTATTCTTTAGAGCCCACGAACGTAGCTGAAGAAGTGTCCGAAAAGATGATGGATGAAGCGGATATAATAGTGAACGTTATGGACGCTACAAATCTTGAGCGCAATCTTTTCCTGACTTTGGAATTATTGGAGAAGAACGTACCCATGGTCATAGCCCTCAACATGTGGGATGAAGCTGAACATATGGGTATAGATATAGAGGTGGATAAGTTAAGAGACATGTTGGGAGTACATGTCGTTCCCACCGTCGCTCTGACTGGTGAAGGTATCAAAGATCTGGTAGAGAAAATATCAGAAACAGATTTCGCGCCTGATAATCAAGAGATCAGTGAAGATGAGAGGTGGGTTAGGATAGGCCATATAATAAAAGAAGTGGAGACCATTACTCACAGACACCACACCTTCCGAGATCGTTTTTCAGAATTGACGATAAAACCCCTGACAGGTATACCGATAGCCTTCATCATAATCTTTTTCTCGTTCTGGATAGTTCATCTTGTCGGCGAGGGGTTGATCGGATACCTATTCGAACCGCTATTCGAATTGTACAGACCATTGGCCATGCAGATAAGCGAGTGGTTGGGGCCAGGGATCTTACATGATATACTGATAGGTCAACTGATCGAGGGTGAAATAGAGTTCGTTGAGTCCATGGGAATGCTGACTACAGGATTATTTGTTCCCTTCGGTATGGTGCTTCCCTACATAATAGCTTTCTACTTTATGTTGTCTATATTTGAAGATTCAGGTTATCTACCTCGACTGGCAACACTATCTGACAATGTATTTCATAAGTTGGGTATGCACGGACATGGAATAGTCCCGGTATTTTTAGGATTGGGATGTAACGTTCCAGGTGCACTAGCTACAAGGACCTTGGAAACAAGGAAGCAGAGATTCATATCGGCAACGCTGATGGCTATATCCGTCCCTTGCATGGCTCAGATAGCTATGATATTTGGAATCTTGGGTTCCTATGGGATCAAATACATAGTTATCGTATTTATCTCGTTGATCATCGTTTATGTTATCAACGGAACCATTTTGAATAGGTGGGTCAAGGGAGAGAGCCCAGAGATATTCCTGGAGATACCACCCTATCGAAGACCTAGTTTGCTAACCATAATAAAAAAAACTTGGATGCGTGTTAGGTGGTTCCTAACAGAGGCCATCCCCTTCTTGTTTTTAGGCGTATTGTTGATAAATATACTATATGCAGTGGGGTTCCTTGGATGGATGGGGACCGTCTTTGGCCCCGTAACCAGTGGAATTCTGGGACTGCCTGAAGAATCTACCACCGCGTTACTTATCGGATTCCTTAGAAAGGATCTAGCGGTTGGCATGCTTTTGCCTTTGGGTATGGAGCCGATGCAATTAGTGATAGCAGTAACTGTTCTCGCCATTTATTTCCCGTGCGTAGCTACTTTTGCGGTTTTGATAAAAGAGTTAGGAATCAAAGACATGTTCAAATCGGCGGTTATCATGATATCCACAGCATTACTGGTCGGAGGTGTGATGAGATTGATCCTGATAGGGATATAGAAAAGGGGCAAAGAAAATGAATAAAACCATCGAAGAGTATATCGAAAAGATATATGTTATCGAGAAGAAGAACGGTCGTGCGAGGACCGGCGTAATCGCTTTAGAGATGGGTATCAAAGATTCTTCAGTAACAGAGATGATGCAGAAGTTAGAAGAAAGGGGATTGGTGGAATACGAACCGTACTACGGAGTTACGCTTACTAATTCCGGTAAGGAAATAGCTCATGAATTGATGAAAAGACACAAGGTCATCGCGGATTTCTTAGAGATAATCGGAGTAAAAAGAGAGTTGGCAGAAATCGATGCCTGCCAGATGGAGCATCATGTGTCTGCAAAAACGATGGATAGATTGGAGAAATTCGTTGAATTCATCAACGATGCTCCTAAAAACCCTAAATGGATAGAACATTTCGAACATTACCTGGAAACTGGTGAGAGAATGGAATGCGAACTTTACAAAAAATGAGTAAAAATGGATGTTTTACCTAGCCTATTATGATTATGATATTGAATAAAGTTAGGCATGGCTATAGATTATTTAGTAACCGACATCTCAATGTTGTAGGAAAAATTTTTTTACTTCTTAGTACAATACTATATTTGATTGATATGATATACCGAGCAAAGTTATTATCGATTATAATTTTATTTATGGTGGTTATCTCAGCATTTACAGTAATTAATTCCAGCGAAATACAACATCCAGTATATGGCGGACAGGATAAATTGGATGAAACATCTGATGGATACACATTGTATGGGTTCTGGCCTTATTGGATCGATCCTTCAGAATACTCACCTGACTGGGACGGTGTCACACATGTGTCGTACTTCAGTATGCCTGCAAATTCAGATGGAAACTTATCTAATGACTATATGTATAGATATGACGACGTAAAAGCCCTTGCTGAAAGTAATGAAAAATCAGTCACCTTGACCGTCACGTGTTTCGATAAAGATACGATGGATGAAATACTTGCGTATCACAAACAGGACTTAGCTGACAACATATTATATGCTATTCAGACCTATGACGCAGACGGGGTAAACATCGATTTCGAGTTCCCCAGAACTACTAATACTTTTACAGGAGAGTCCAACGCGGACCTCTTCCAGGACCTAATATCACGGGTTTACAACAACGTTAAAGGGGATAACCCAGACCATCACATAACCTTCTGTGTCGCGGGAAGTGTAGAAACCGTGTACCGTAACACCGAACTTTCCCAGTACATAGATGCCGTTTTTCTCATGGGTTATGATTACCATTGGGGAAGCTCTTCGCAGACTGGTCCAGTGTCTCCTTTTGATTACGGAGAATTGGATGTAACTGATTCTGTAGTCACCCTAAAGGATTATTATCCTTCCACCAAGATCATCATGGGTATCCCCTTTTACGGCTATGACTGGCCTTGTGAAGATGATACGGCACGGTCTTCAACCACTGACATGGGTAGTTCGATCCTGATGAAAGATGCTGTTGACAACGCTGAGGTGTATGGTAGGAGGTGGTACTCCGATTCAAGTACACCGTGGTATGCATACGAAACGGCCGAGGGCTGGAGACAGACATGGTACGACGATGAAGAATCATTGAGTGTAAAATGGGATTATGTGGTAAGTGAAGGCTTGGCCGGCACCGGCTTCTGGGCACTGGGATATGAGGAACCCAGTATTTGGGATGTGGTAAAAGATACCTTCGGTACCCGGTCTTTAGCAGGGTACAAAATTTGTGTTGACCCGGGCCACGGAGGTGATGATTCGGGAGCTGTAGGTCCCACGGGATACACTGAGAAAGAGGCAAACCTCGGTATCGGGCTGTGGACAAGGGATTTTTTACTTGCCAGCGGTGCGGATGTGTACATGACCCGTGAGAGTGATGTAACCGTATCACTTTCAGAACGTGTCGCTATAGCCAATGATAATGCTGTTGATATCTTCGTCAGTATCCACAATAATGCATATGACGGTACCGCACACGGCACTGAAACCTACTATCATGATTCTTTACCGCCTGACTCCAACTCCGCTTACTTGGCAGGGTATCTACAGGATGAATTAATTGGTCACCTAGAAAGGTTTGATAGGGGAGTAAAACAAGCAGATTTTTACGTACTTAGAAATACTGATATGCCTGCCTCTCTAACCGAGGTGATGTTCATAGATAACGAGGAAGAAGAGGCACTGTTGAAGGATCCAAAGGTACGTCAGAGGGCGGGACTTGCTCATTACCACGGGATCAACCATTACTTCGGTATAACACCGGCCCCGGATGTGCTGTTGTCAGTCGATGGACAATCCAATGTATCTCAAAAAGCTGCATCGCCTGGAGTGACCGCCCAATTCACTTATACCATCGATAATACTGGGAATACGGCGGATATTTTCGAAGTCAGTATGGCATCCGCTCCGGAGGGATGGACGGTTAATTTATACGATGGTGCTGACGAAATAACTTCCTTCCCATGGGACTCTCCAATACTTGCTTCTGGTGACACTCATAATCTTACCCTGGAAGTTAACGTACCCCAAGACGCACAAGAAGGGGACTACGATACGGTCATAGAGTCGGTTTCCGTTGGCAGCCATTACACCAGTATCGATAATGCCACCGCTCGTGTATCGCTTGAGAAAGAGGTAACGGAGTTGAACCTTTACGCAGGAGGCTCTTCTGACGGCTGGAACTTTGTGTCTCATCATATTGTTCTCGAAAACAGCGATCTACTTCACCTTCTGGAACATCCCGATAACGGTATTAACGGTAGTTTTAGTAGAGTCATGTGGTACGATTCTCTGGAAGAACGTTGGTACAGCTATGTACCAGGCAGGTCGGATTACTTCAACTCACCCTTTACTTGGGACCGTACGAAAGGGATATGGATAAAGATGGTGGTTGATGACGTTCTGGTTATCGAGGGGACCCCTCCAACCTCCACATATGTAGAACTTAATACCGGCTGGAACATGATGGGCTTTCCAATGAACCATAACAACACTGGTGGCCTTCCGTATGAAGTGGACAAAGTCGGCTATTTCGATGTATCACAGCCTTACAATATCGCGTATGATTTTGACCCGTTAAATTTTACTTTTAATCCTGGATGCGGTTATTGGATTCATAATCCTACTGAAGAAATATTGGTATGGTCCTTTATCCCGGAGTCACAAGATAACAGTTCCGAAGAAGTCGGTGTAATGTTGGAAGTAAAAGATGATATTCAACGTGCACAGCGTTTTGTTCTATCTTGTAGTGTGCTCAGCCGTCTTGAACTCCCTATCAACTCAAACGTATCCACCGCTGAAGCACATATTTCCATCCGAAGTGATGATGGGGGGAGTCCCAGCGTGCCTATAGGTGAACCAATCTGGGATACGACCGTTACACTGACTGAAACTATAGGACCGACTTGGGTGAGCATAGACGTAGGTGAAATAGATTTGGTATCCGGTGAAACCTACTGGATCTGCATCAACTGGGACGGTTCTAATATCATAAGCTGGTACGGTACATCCAACCGTGATTCAGACCCAGCTTATTCTTCTGATGGTGACACGTGGTACACATCAAGTTGGGACGGAACCTATGGCTACCGTACTTTTACACTAGATGAAACTTCAGAGGAGATGGACGACCATTGGGACACCCTTTCGTTCGACGCAAATATAGGAAACTGGTCCGTTACCCATCGTGCACAAAAGTTTGTTCCTACACGTAGCCTGCTAACACGTATCGAACTTCCCATAAATATCGATCCGGATCATACCGGACCGACCACTGTTGAGATATCGATAAGAAAGGACGATGTGGGGGAACCAGGGAAACCATATGGCAATCCATTGGCCGTAGTTGAGGTTGAGATAGACCACAACGATGGTCCTACTTGGGTCAACATCGATTTTGGTGAAGTTTATGTTGTGTCAGGCGAAACCTACTGGATCTGCGTTGGCCGGGGTGGTGAAGAATGGTTGAGATGGTGGGGTTCATCAGACCTAGATACAGATACCGCCTACTCTACAGATGGTGGCGACACATGGTCAACCTCTTCTACGGACATGACCTTCGGCTTTAGATCCTTTACACGATATTGAACTAAGTAGTACGAAAATCTTATGGACTTTTTGATACTCCGAAGAGATTATATATCTCTCACATCTGTCTTGTTTATAAAAGAGTATGATTGATATGATTTTAAAAAGGATCATGACAGTGGGATTTGTGGTACTGTTAGCAGTGTGTATGTTGATAATGGCTTTTGTAGGTGCAGTGGATGTCTTGAAATTTCAGCACACTGGTGAGGAAAACGAACACCTTACTTTTGCAGGAGGTAGTGGTACGGAAGAAGATCCATACCTGATCGAAAATGTTCATCAATTACAGAACATGAGCATGAACTTGACCGCACACTACGCATTGCTTAATGATATCGATGCAAATGAAACCAGTGAATGGAATGGTGGTGAGGGTTTCCTTCCTATAGGAAATGCAACCACACAATTTACAGGTAGTTTCAGTGGTAGGAATCATACCATCTTCGATTTATTTATCAACGTTCCTGACGATAGTAATATTGGTTTGTTTGGATATATTGGCACAGATAGTGTTGTGAAAGATATAGGGCTCGTTGATAACGATGTAACCGGATCTAGCCAAGTTGGAGGTATTGTAGGAAGGGTCGATTATGCCACTGTGTTCAATTCTTATGCCTTTGGAAATGTGAGTGGGTCCAGTCGTGTCGGGGCTCTCGTGGGATTGAACCAATTTGGTACGGTGGATAACTGCCATGCAGAGGGAGCGGTAAATGGAAGCAATATGTATGCAGGAGGACTCTTAGGGTACAACAACGATGGCACAGTTTCTAATTCGTATGCATCTGTTAACACAACAGGAAACGACTATGTAGGCGGACTCATAGGGTATGAACGAATTGGTTTGGTGTTTGATTCATACGCGACTGGAACAGTGAACGGATATGAGAACGTCGGCGGGCTCGTAGGATTGAACACCGATGGGACGGTGAACAACTCGTTTGCTACTGGTAACGTAATTGGAGAGTACAGGAACGTCGGCGGGCTCGTAGGATTGAATGAAGGTACGGTGAACAACTCATACGCCACTGGTAACGTGAGTGGAGAAGAATATTACGTTGGCGGCCTTGTGGGAGAAAACGGAGGCACGATATTCAACTCCTACAGCTCGGGAAACGTAATAGGTTATCGTTACATAGGCGGGCTCGTTGGAAACAACAGATATGGAACAGTGGAGAAATCTTATTCTACAGGAAATATATCCGGTACATCCGGAAGTAGTTGGTATATAGGTGGGTCGGTGGGATACAATGATGATGGTATCGTCAATAGCTCATATGCCACAGGAACCGTGGATGGTCCCAGTTATACGGGTGGATTTATCGGTTACAACAGATTCGGTACTGTAGAGGATTCGTATGCAAGAGGAGATGTAACCCGCCTTTCTGGTTCAACGAGCACATCTTTAGGGGCATTCTTGGGATACAACTACCAAGGCAAAACCATCAATTGCTACTCAACCGGAGCTGTGATCTACGAAGACACCGACAACCCGACTAACAAGGGATTCGCAGGAGCTGTTGATACCGGCGGTGATTATGAATGCAGCGGCAACTATTGGGACGTTGAGACAAGTGGACAGAACAGCACTGCTGGGAACGCTACCGGAAAAAGCACGGAGGAGATGAAGACCCAAAGCACCTTCACTGATGCAGGTTGGGACTTTGTAGATACGTGGCATATCGTGGAGAATATCATCTATCCACTCTTGCAGTGGCAGCCTTTACCGGAAGAAACTTCCATAGTTCTTGATCTATACGCCCGCCCCGAGAGCGATGGATGGAATTTCGTATCCTTCAACATCGATATGACGGATACATCTCTAGAGACCATACTCACGGATATCGACGGTTCTTATGACAGGCTAATATACTACGATGCATCCACAGGACAATGGACTTCGTACGTTGCAGGAAGAGCTGCGCACTTCAACAATTTACACTCTTGGGACCATACCATGGGAGTTTGGATCAAGATGAACACCGATGCAGCACTGAACCTTACGGGATATGCGCCAGAGAGCACCGACATAACGCTGTATCCAGGTTGGAACATGGTCGGCCTACCCAGTGAGACCGCAGGTAATCACGGTCTGCCGGGAGAAGTTACGAAAATCGGATACTTCCATCCCTCTACAGAGTATAATTTGGAGTACGACTATGAATCAACGACATTTGTCTTCGAACCCGGCCTGGGATATTGGATCTACAATGATGCCGAAGACCCAGTGGCCTGGACTATAGAGTACTAAAAGTTTTTCTTTTATGTATTCAATGGTCATTAGATGCCATTTCTACTCACTATACAGGGCCCTACAGGGTTGCTGAGATTTCACGCCTTACCGAAAAGTTCGCATTCGGTAGGCTCGGTTATACCCATAAATACTTCACCGCATAAACAGTTTTCTCGTTCTTGAAGATTGAACTCAGTAATGCCTTTGTATCTTTCTTTATGGTGCAAACTGGTGAGAGAAGGGAATACGAGCTTTACAAAAAATAAGTTGAAAATGGGTGTTTTCCCGGACGGGCCTTTTCAATACCATGGCCGTGATGAGGAAATGGAATTAGCTACGTCTTAGATAGGATAGTAATATAGTGCACATATAAGCACAAAGTTTAAGTATAACATAACATATAGGTACTATTGTGATAACATGCCAAGAGGAAACGGAGCAGGACCGGATGGATATGGCCCCATGACCGGAAGGGCATTGGGTTACTGTGCGGGATACGCTAGCCCCGGGTTTACCAAAGGTAGAGGTATGGGTCGTGGATACGGCAGAGGCCTTGGAAGAGGTTTCGGTAGAGGATTTGGTAGGGGGCGTGGTTTTTTCAGACCTCCTATACGCCAACGAGTCCCATATTATGATCCATACGTAGAACCCTATGGAGAAGCTAGGTACGAATATTCCAGCGAAGACGAGGTAGAAGATCTGAAGCGCTACGCTGAGGATCTTAAAAAGGAACTTGAAAACATCGAATCTCGGTTACAGGAACTCGAAGAGAAAAAATAAAACCCTTTCTTTCTTTTTTTTGCAATGATATGGCGGAAGCGTTAAATATCTAAAGTTTTTGTATTGTCTTCTCGGCAGTATGGTTAATGTATAGATACGGCAGTCGAATTTGCTTATCATGCCATTCGCTTTCGTTCTTAGGGGGGACGAGTTCCCCTCAGTCGCAAAAGTTCGTTACACTGACTTTTGCTCCTCAGACGGAAAACGGGGTTTTCCACTAAGTCGCAAAGATTAACTTTGTTCATCTTTGCTCCCGTAGTGTAGTCCGGCCAATCATCTCGGCCTCTCGAGCCGAGGACTCGGGTTCAAATCCCGGCGGGAGCATACTCATTGGGGTTCACATTATCCCTTTTATATAAATGG
>CAZAMQ010000043.1:0-20614 GCA_964486225.1 uncultured Thermoplasmata archaeon
TGAACTGATACGCGCAGTAAAATCCCATAATCACGAACACACCGGCGTGAAACCGAAGTCTTCCATGGAGCACGCACTGATAGCAGCGGATGCCGCTTCCGGACTCGTCATCGCCACTGCCCTTGTTATGCCAAACAGAAAATTGGAAGAAGCCCGACCGGAATCGGTCATCAAAAAATATGGTGACTCATCCTTCGCTAGGAACATCGATCGGGATCGGATCATGTACTGCGAAAAATTAGGTCTAAGCAGGGATGAATTCCTGACTCTCTCTCTAGAAGCGCTGCAGGAAATCGACGACGAATTGGGTTTATGATTCCATGGGAAAAAACTACAAGCTCGAAAGACCGTCATGGGAAGAGTTAGAAATATTGATGGAAGAGTACGGTGACCCCTTCGTTATTTTCTGGAGATACGACATGAAGAAAGTCGAATACGTCGATGATTATCCAACATGCAAGGGAGAGGCCGTTCTGAAGATGTTCCATGAGGATATGTTAGTGGGGGTAAGGCATCGTGGAGGTGAAAAATTCGTTCTTCCCATGGGGAGGGTATGGGATAGCGAAAGTTTCGTAGAAGGGGCTGTTAGGGAAGCTAAAGAAGAAACTGGATTCGATGTTGAACTTTTAGGATTCGAAGAGATAAGAAAATTGGAAATCACCTTTTCTAATGCAATTTTGGAAAGATGGCATCTGCTTTTCTCAGCACAAGTCACCCATGGCGATGGAATCCCTCGAGATAAGGATGAAATCGAAGAAGTAAAACTCATGGATGACGTTCCCTGGGCCACCGAGTACTATTGAATAAAAGTCATCCGTTGTATTTTTCCATGAGGGCTTTGATCTTCTGGACGAATTCTTCATCACCCTGCTCATCGTACCAATTCAAAACATTATCTGCAAACAGTTCTATGTCTTCTCCGGATAACTCTTGTTCCAGTCTGAATTTGTCTATACCACTCTCTTTCAGCAGTTTTTCCCTAATGGAATAGGGCATATCTCCCACAGTGGAAGTGCACAGGAACACACAGTCAAGCAACTCTTCGGGTTCTTTGATAGTATCTATATCTAATGGGTCTTCGATCTCGTCCATATTTTGCCTGGTCTGATATACCGTTCTTGAAGCAAGTTCTTTGAAAACTAGGTTGACATCCTTTCCCGTTTTTGCAGAAGTAAAAAAGCAATAATCGAAATGTTCCATATATCTTTCTAGATCTTCAGCGTCTTTTATCTCTTTGTTATCCAAGTCATCTTTGTTTACAGCCAATATCACTGGTGCATTTTCGTAACTCGGGGTTCGATATAACGGGATCCGGTAGTCCACGATGCTGTCCAAAGTTTCTTTGTTCGTTGCATCAACAACAGCCAGGGCACCGAAAGAACCTTTGAATGCCCCCTTCTGCACCAAACCAAAATTTTTCTCCCCCCATTATATCATTCACAACTAGTTTTACCTAGAAACCCAGCATGGGAACCTTTTTTACATAAGTATTCATGCCGATGGTTTTGAGATATTGGCCACCGAATTGGTTTTTTACATAGCGCATTACCAGAGATGTTTTACCAACACCTGCATCCCCCATCAAGTTGACCTTCCTTTTAACCTTACCAAGTATCATGATTAACTATATTAAATAGGTGTAAGGGATTTAATGTTTTCTAAAGCGATATCAAAGCTCGGAAACATTTAAAGTGCATACGATATTGAACTCGGTAAATATGGCAAATAAATTGAAGATCAGAGGTCTTTCTTCAGACTACCGATGGGTGATATTATTACTGCTGTTCGCAACGATAACGATCGCTTTCATGGGCCGACTCAGTACCTCGGTTGCCCTGGGGGCTATAGGCGACGATCTTGTTTGGTCACAAGCGGACACTGGATTCTTGGGCGGAGTACTCATGGGTATCTTTCTGGTGAGCTACGGCTTCTCGAACATCGTTCTTAGCCCTAACATTGATAAATACGGTTCCAAAATCGTTCTCCTCTGTTCCATGGTGGGTTGTTCCTTTGCAGTTTTTCTGGGCGGTTTTTTCGGTCATGTGTATTCGCTTTTCTTGGCTTCAAGATTACTTTTAGGCCTGACACAGGGCATACTATTTCCGCTGTCCGCCAAGGTGATCGCCGGCTGGTACGGCGTGCAAGACAGAGGGAAAGCTAATGCCATCTTCATGCTAGGGGCACCCATTGGTGTCGCTTTGGCACCTATATTGATGAGCCCTATAATATATAGTTACAACTGGCAGCTTTCCTTTTACGTCGTTGCTTCGATCGGTTTTATACTGGCAATACCCATATTTTTATTCATCGATAATATACCGTACGATAAGAACAAACCACGTGCTCCACGAAACAAGGACATAGACATAAAAAATGCGTTTAAGAAACTCTTGGCCGACCCGGAATTTCGATTGGTAGTAGTGGGCTTCACAACGGTGAACACGGTCTATTGGGGTATGACCCTGTGGTTACCTACGTATCTCGAAGAGACCACCGGGATAAGTCTTGGAAACATGCCCTATATGGCAGCTATACCCTACATCGGCTGCATACTGGGATTGCTCATCGGCACATGGATAAGCAATGTCAGGGGAAATCCCAGCCAGGTGATCATGTTTTCACTGCTAAGCACGAGTATCATGGTTGTCGTATTGGCATTTTCGCCCATCTCCGGTGTATGGATGGCGGTGTTCATGCTGACCCTTGTGTTCTTCTTCGGCCAGCTATCCCCTCCCCTCTTTTTTACCAAGTTGCAGAACACCATCGATACCAAGGAACTTGGCTCCGCTACGGGACTCATGAACGGCATCGCCAACACGGTGGGTGTACTCGGCCCGGTATCCGTCGGTGTGGTTGTTGCCCTAAGCGGCTCCTACGAGATAGGCATACTGTGTATCTCCGCCATCGCCCTAATGGGCCTGCTAGCCTACAAAAGGATGTTGAACGTTTGTCGTGCTATGGAGTGCTGAAATAACATGGTATTTAGTAAAATAATCTAATATCCATCCAGATGCACGAACTCTTCTACAGGCTTCCGATCAGGCCGTTTTCCCTCCACCTTCAAAGTGTCTCCCTCCAGCAGCTTTTCCGGCTGATCCGAGTGTTTTCCAAAGATAACTAATGTGATGACCGTGTATTCGTCCGGTATACCTAGAACCTCCTTCGTCTTCTTCTCGCTGTAGCCTGCGATGGGATGTGCCACCAAACCCAGCTCAGTCGCCCGAAGCTGCATGTACGCTGTGGCCTGCCCGGTGTCGAAGAGATGGTATTCCCGCCCTTTGATGTCGCAATCGTCCTCATTGCGTGAAAAGACTGCAGCTATCATGGATGACCGATGTATCCATTCGTTGCCCTTGGACATCACTGCCTTCATCTTCTCCAGCATCCCCGGGTCCCGTACGAACACAAAATTCCAAGGTTGATTGTTGAAGCACGAAGCCGAAAGTCCCGCTGCACGTATCAGTTCGTCCAGCATCTCGTCCGTGATATCGATCTTTTCTAGGGCACGATATGCTCTTCTCCTTTCGATTGCTTCCTTTACATCCATAGCCGATAACTCCTGAGTTTCAAGCCTTCTCGCCGAGTTCAAACGCCTTCACGTTCGCCTCAACAGCTTTTTCCGGAACCATGTTTTTTATGGCATCCACAAACCCGTCTCTCGAAAGCTCATCCGAGAGTGCGGCACTGAGCGCACCTGCGACTACAACATTCTGTGCTCTTACCTCCCCGGCCTTCTTTGCGAGTGCCAGGGCGTTTATCTCCGCCACACCCATACCAGCCTTCTTGACGGCCTCCATCACTTCGTCGTATCCGATGTATTCATCGATCTCTCCGGTAACAAGTTCGTGTGTTTCTCCTGGTGGATGCACCAATCGACGGTTGGTTATCACCTTTCCACCGGGTTTAAGGTAGTACATATACCGCAGGGCTTCCATAGCCTCCAGGGCCAACAATATATCGGCTTCCCCCGGAGGTATCAGTGGTGCCAATACCTCGTCCCCAATACGCATGTGTATTATTACGGAACCTGATCGCTGTGCCAGGCCGTGCATCTCTCCGGAGATGACGTTCTCGTCCGATAATCTACAGGCTTCACCTATGATGTTCGATAGCAATACAAGTCCTTCTCCTCCGATACCGCAGAGTATGATGTTCTTTTCTTTCATTCTTTCGCCTCCTTCTTTTCGATGTATTCTTTATAATCCTCCACGGTAACCACCGTTTTGTCTTCACCGCCGTGTATGGTCGCCGTAGACTTGATGGCTCCCTTTGGACACAGTTTCGAACACACACCGCAGCCCACACAGATATCCTGTTGTATCCTGGCTTTACCATCTTCATCCGGCATAACCGAGATGGCAGGACACATGAAGTTGAGCACACATGCGTGCACACTATCGCACGTATCCATATCTATATAATACGGTACCAGTTTCCCGCCAGCGTGCCTGTAGTTACGGAAGTGATAAAGGGCACATTCGCCGTGTGATATAACCGCTGAAACTCCTTCGTGTTCCAAGGCCTCCTTGATCACCGGTACGTTGTCCTTAACCTTGTAAGACGAAATATCGTATATTTTCTCTACACCCAATCCTTCAAGGACCGAATGTATTTCGAGCTTTTTACCCTCTCTACCACCGGCCTTTTTCTCGTTTCCAGGATGTGACTGCTGTCCGGTCATGGCCGTCACCGCGTTGTCGAGTACAAAGATGGTGACATCGTCTTCGTTGTGAACAAGGTTGACTATTCCCGGTAGAGCGGCGTGGAAAAACGTGGAATCACCAACCACCGCTATGGTCTTTTCCTCTGCAGCGTACTGCACTCCTGCCGCGACGCCCATGGATGCACCCATGCAGAGAAGAGTATCGCTCCATTCCACTGGGGGTAAACACATCATGGAGTAACAGCCGATGTCGTTGGCGAAGAACACGTTGTCCGGATCACCCACTGCTCGACGTAGAGCCCAGAAGGTGGCCCGATGCGGACAACCGGCGCAGAAAACAGGTAATCTTTGAGGTAATATCTCTGCGAGTTTTTTCATCTTCTTACAGTGTTCTCGGTAGTCAAAGGGAGGTTCGATTCCAGCTATCTCCGATATACCGTTAACCACAGAGGGAATATCGTACTCCAGGGCCTCTGAAAAATGCCCTGTTCGTTTACCGTAAACTTCCGAGTCCTTAACCAACCGCCTGACTACATCCTCAATATACGGCGATAACTCTTCCACCACAACTACCTTATCCAAGCCCTCACAGAAATTCAAAATGGTCTCTTCGGGCATGGGATTGATCACTCCCAGTTTCAGTATATTGGCCGGTAGTTCAAGCCTGGCAAGGGTTTCCACAGTATAACTGTGTGATACTCCGGCGGTGATGATACCCAATTTTTCTTTATCTCCGTCTTTATCTTGTAATTTTTCTCCATCGAAGTATTCCACACGGTTCAGCGAGATATCAGATAATTTTTTGCGTATCTTTTCCATCCGTTCCAGCATCTCTTTTTTACCCTTTCTTGCCAGTTCGCCCACGGACGTATACGGTCGTTTCACATCCTTCCAGGAAACCTTCTCGAAGGGGGTTCTGTTCATCTTACCCAGTTCTACGATACCGCTCTGATGATTCACTCTGGTGGTTGTTCTCATGAGTACCAGCGTTCCGAACTCCTCCGAAAGCTCAAAACCCTTTTTCACCATCTCCATAGCCTCCTTCGGCGTACTGGGTTCCAGCATGGGCAAGTAAGCGGTGAGTCCGAACCATCTGCCGTCCTGTTCCGATTGCGAAGAATGGGCATGTGGATCGTCGGCTATCAAGCACAGGCATCCGCCCTTTAAACCGGTATAGGCCAGTGTGTACAGAGCGTCCGAAGCAACGTTCGTTCCCACACTCTTCATGGACGTCAGCGCTCTCTTCCCCAGCATGGACGCACCGGCCACGGTCTCAAGGGCTACCTTTTCGTTGGTCGCCACTTCGATCTTAAAATCATACTTACCGGATGCCTTCTCGAAATTGTCCAGTATCTCAGTCTGCGGTGCTCCGGGATAAAACGAAACCAGCTGCACGTCCGCTTCCAGCGCAGCTCTCACGATGGCTTCATTGCACAGCATGTACGCCTTCCTCTCTTCTTCATCTATCACATCTTTGAACGACATCTGCTATCTCCTTTCGATATATGGGTAAAGGGTTTTGCGGCCATACCTGTAGTATGAGCCAATTTTAAGCTTCACTATCCTGGGCAGATGGCACGCGTTGAGCCAATTTATCGTTCAGCATCAACAGACCTCGTACATCGTCTCCGATCATCTTTAATTTATCTACGATGTCCTTGGCCGAACTCTCCTCTTCCACCTGTTCATCCACGAACCACTGGAGCATGTTGACCGTCGCCCGGTCCTTCTCCTTCTCTGCCAGGTCCACCATGTCATTGATCATACCGGTGACCTTGCATTCGTGTTTGTAAACGAACTCGAAGGCCTCCAAAGACGTTTTCCAGGAGATCTCCGGCTTTTCGATGGCATCGAGCTCTATACGTCCGTCGCGTTCCTGCAGATAATCCAAGAACTTTATGGCGTGTTGAAGCTCTTCCTGCGCCTGCAAGCGCATCCAGTGTTCGAAGCCGTCGAGATTCTTATCTCCGAAATCAACCGCCATGGCCAGATAAAGATAACCCGAGTATAATTCGACGTTGATCTGTTTGTTTATTATATCCGCCACGTTGTTTTTTATCATATTATCCTCTCTTAGAATTCCTTGAAACGCTCGCTACTGATCCCGCAAACCGGACACCTCTCCGGTGGTTCACCTTCGTGGGTGAAGCCGCATACCGGGCAGATGTAAAGTTCATCGAGTTCTATGTCCTTGCCTTTCTTGGAAACTTTCTGAGCGTCCTTATACATCTCTGAATGTATCTTCTCTGCCTCCAAGGCATAGTGTATGGACTGCTGGGCACCTTTGTCCTTCTCGATATGCGCTATTGCGTGGTAGGCCGGATACATCGAATGTACCTCGAAGTCTTCTCCTTCTATACCCGACTGCAGGTTGTCAGATGTATTCCCGATCATGTCCAGCTGTCTTGCGTGGTTGCTGGCGTGTACCTTTTCCGCATAGGCTATACCGTCAAACAACCTGGCGATGTTGTCCATTCCTTCTTTTCTCGCCACCTCGCTGAATATCAGGTATTTCATGTGTGCCTGAGATTCTCCAGCGAAGGCTTCTTCTAACGATTTTTTCGTCATTTTTCCCATTCTATCTATCTCCTTGTCTAATTTTTCCATAATCCGTGTATATTACAGTACCCTCTTACGAAGAGCACTTCGTCTTCTTCCACCGGGAAAACCGCTTCCGGTTTTTCACCGGCGGATAAAAATTTTCTGAAAGTTCTTTCGTTCTTTCTGGAGATAACTTCTATCCACTCGATGTGGTGCTTCTCTTCCATGGGGTGAGGTGTGGAACCGACGATTACCTTTATCCCGTCACCGTCCACTTCGACTACAGGCAGATGTTTCTCGTTACCTTCCTCTTCCCGTTTCTCTTCCTTCAACTCCATGGATTGGCCGCAGCAAACTAGAGTACCGATACCCGTGTGCAGCAACTCAACTATGTTGCCGCACACGTTGCACTTGTAGACTTGTAATAGTTTAGTCATACTCACTCAGCCTTTTCTGTGACAGAGCCACCAGTCGTAGCACTCGATCTCTCCGTCGGCTTCCTGCTTCTTGCGCTTCTTGAGCATGTCCGTACTGTTGGCGGGAGGCATTATTACCCTGTCTTTGATCAATTCATTGTTGGGCCAGTTAGCCGGTATTGCCACGCCTTCGGCATCCGCTTTCTGGAAACCGCGTATCATCCGTAGGAATTCGTCCATGTTTCTACCAAGTTCGGCAGGGTAGTACAGTATAGCCCTTATGGTGGATTTCGGGTCCACTATGAACACCGCTCTAACGGTAGTGGATGCAGAGCTACCGTGTATCAATCCCAGCCTGTTTGCAACGGTACCCATTCCGTCTGCGATTATGGGAAATTCTATCTCTTCTCCGAGATTGTCCTTTATCCATTCTTCCCATTTCAGATGGCTGAATACCTGATCGACGCTCAATCCTATGAGCTCGGTGTCCAACTCTCTGAATTTATCGTATCTCGTTTGGAACGCATAGAACTCCGTGGTGCAGACCGGCGTGAAATCCGCCGGATGCGAAAACAGCAAGAACCATTTTCCTTCGTACTCCTTCGGTAGTTCCTTAGTCCCTTTTGTCGTCTGTACCTCCATCTCCGGGAACTTGTCCCCTATCAGAGGCATCTTCATCTCTTTTTCCATATATATCACGTTTTATAACTCTAATTTCTCTTCGTTTGTCCAAAGTCCGTGTATGTTGCAGTATGAGTTTGCTATCAATTTACCTGGTTTTCCCGTTTTGAGCACCGTCTTTACCTTGGGCGACGTGTACACCGTGCTGGTGTTCGGTCCGTCCGTTGAAACACCGTGGGCCTTGAACTCGAATCTGCCTATCTCGTAGGGGAACTTTTCCCCCTCAGGCAGGAAGAACAGTTCTATCCAACCTATGTGGTGCTCCGTGGTGTTCGGGTGCGCTATCTCCTTTCCCACGGACAGCAGAACTTTGATCTCTTCGTCTTTTTTTACGTCTCCCTTGATCTCTATCACGGGTACGTGCTTTTCCTTCTTCCAATCGTCTGTTTGGTATATATCTTCCATTTTATTCACCTCTCTATTTTCTTCATTTCTTCTATTATCTCATCTATATCCGGTAATTCCCCTATGGGATATACCTTGAAGAACGCGATATTTCCTTCGGGGTCCACTATCACGTTGGCCCTTTCGGAGAAACCGTCCTTTTCTCGGAATATACCGAGATCCTTTATCATCTCGCCGTGGGGCCAGAAATCGCATAGAAGTGGTGTGTCCTTGATCCCTAGTTCTTCCGCCCATGCCTCCTTCGACGGCGCACTGTCTACGCTTATACCCAATGCTGTGGCACCCAAGTCATCCAACCTATCCTTGTTACTCTCCAGGGACTGCATCTGCTTAGCACATATGTTCGTCCAAGCGAGAGGATGGAAGGAGAGCAGAACGATCCCGCCCCTGTTTTCCGATAACTTGAAGGTATCGCCTTTATGATCGACCAACTCGAAATCGGGAGCGTTATCCCCTGGTTTCAACCTGTCGTTTGCACTCATATACCCGCCTCTATCGGTCCAGCTTCTCGAACTGTTCCTTGGGTGCTCCGCATAATGGGCATACCCAATCCTTAGGTATGTCTTCGAATTTGGTCCTGGGCTCTATCCCGTCTTCTTCATATCCTTCTTCTTCATCATATATATATCCGCAGACTTTACATCTCCATTTTGCCATATTCATCATCTCCTATGGTCCTATATGCATCCCGGGGAAATATTCATCGAATTCTTCGAAGTTTTTCGCCCGGTCCAGCTCTGATTCAAGTAGATTGTAATGATTCTGTTCCATACCGGCAAGATACTCAAGTGTTCTAACTATCTCTTCCTCATGACCTTCGTCCCCGGCCAATTTTGCCATACTTTCATATACTTCTTTAGCGGCCAACTCTGCTTCCATGGCCTGTTCGATCAGTTCCGATTCGTCACTTTCTTCACCGAAGATTATGAAGGGGATGGGCAAAGGCGTGTCGTCGGGAACATTCAGCTCCTTTCCACCGAATGTTTTCGCGTAAATTCCTCTTACATATTCCTCATGCTTCTGTTCCTCTCCGGCCAAGAATTTAAACCTGTCCGCGGTAACGAATGTTTTTGCGTTCTTTGCCAGAAAGTCGTAGACTTCTCGACTGTTCTCTTCCGCTTTAGCTGCTGCACCCAGTAACTTTCCAAAACTTATTCCTGTTATGTCTATCATTTATTTGCCTCCTTGATGTAATGAGATGCCTTCTCGGACAGAGTTTCTCTTTTAAACTTGTACTTGTGATAGTACTCGTAAATTGTGCCGATCTTGTGCAAGGCTTCTGATCTCATGTTAGCAATACTCTTAAATACTACGATGTATATAACCTTTTTGTACGAAATAAGGTATATATTCGTGCGATAATCGTAAATGGATGTACGAAAATGCCCAAATTAGACAGATTAGACCGAAAAATGATCGACATATTGATATCAAACGCCCGTACCCCTTTCACGGAGATCGCTCAATTGCTTAATGTAAGCGAAGGCACCATACGTAAAAGGCTCCACCGGTTAGAGGACGAAGGGGTCATCAGAGGTTATACCGTAGATATAGATCCCTCGAAGCTGGGCTACCGAAGTGTGACCCTGCTGGGTTTAGACACCGAACCTGAAACATTCCTGGATGCCATCGAGTCCCTTAGAAAGTTGGACGAGGTTAGATGGGTGGCGAAGTCCACTGGAGACCACATGATAATGGCTGAGATATGGACAACCGATGATGACGAGTTGGCCAGGTTGGTAGAAGATAAAGTAGGCACCATCAAGGGCGTCACGAGAGTGTGCCCCGCGATCATCTTAAAGAAGGTAAAATGATGCCAGTGAAGATAATGGATATCCCCTATGATGCGGAAGGGATCTTCGTCCGACGAAACAATCGTTTTTTAAGTACTGTAGAAGTTGACGGAGAACGTGTTCGTGTTCATGTAAGGGACCCGGGACGGTTGGAAGAGTTATTGTTTCCGGAGAACGATGTACTGCTGGCAAGAGCTGATAAATCCGGTAGAAAAACCTCCTGGGATCTAATCGCGGCCAACTACGACAGGCGATGGGTACTGGTGAACTCCGGTTTTCATCGTAAGATCGCCTTTAGGGTACTGACAAACCCGAAACTGAGCCCTTCAACAACGACCGATGGTTGGAAGGCGGAAAAAAGGCTAGGTGAGAGCCGGATCGATTTTTTAAATGACGGCGAAGTGAAGATATGGCTGGAGGTCAAAGGTTGTACATTTGCAATAGACGGAAAAGCATTATTTCCGGATGCGCCCACCACCCGCGGTACCAGGCACGTAAGGGAACTGATCGGTGCCGTAGAAGGTGGAGATAGGGGGGTCCTGCTCATACTGATATTCCGTCAGGATGCTGAATGCTTTTCACCTTATGAGGATAGAGACCCTGACTTCGCACGTGCATTTTTGGATGCGCTGGATGTCGGCGTCGAGGTGTATCCTCTGAAGTTCATATACAAAGAACACAGTCTGTTTTTCCAAGGTCAGATACCCATCTGTTAGACCCTTCGATCGTTGCCTGAATTTAGGGATCCCTGTCTTCGCAATAAGATGTGTTTTGTTATATATGGTGTTGGTAAATACCTTCGGAGATAAGTTTTTATTACCGTTATATTTACCACCAAACAGTGATAAAAAAAATGTCCGCAGATATGATACGTTCAAAAAGATTACACAAGTACTATGAAGGTGAAGTGAAGGTGCATGCATTGAGAGGTGTTGATCTCTCTATCAAAAAGGGAGAGATGGTTGCGATAATGGGCCCCTCCGGATGTGGAAAAACCACCTTACTAAATTGTTTATCCGGACTCGATGACATCTCGTCGGGCAAGGTGTGGATCGGCGGCCAAGATCTGTATGCTCTCTCTGACAATAAAAAAACTGAGATGAGAGCATTGAATATGGGTTTCGTATTTCAATTTTATAACCTTTTGCCGGTTCTGTCGGCGGTTGAAAACGTTGAACTTCCTTTACTACTAGCAGGCGAGTCGAAGAATGCAAAAAAGAAAGCGAGAAGAGCACTAGAGATGGTCGGTTTAAGCCATAGATATGACCACAGACCGTCGGCACTATCAGGAGGGGAACGGCAGCGTGTGACCATCGCAAGGGCCATCGTCAACGAACCTGATATAATCTGGGCGGACGAACCTACCGGTGATTTGGATACTGAAACCTCCGATAAGATCATGGACATACTGTGCAAGTTAAACGATAGTAACGGGCATACCATGGTCCTAGTGACCCATGAGGACAGGGTTGCAGAAAGAGCCGGAAGGACTATCCGGATGGAAAGCGGCATCATAAAACGATATCTCTCGATAGGAGTTTGATATCCGTGATGGGCACTATGCTGCTGATTATCGGTATCATCGTAGTCGCCGTCGTTGCGATAGACGCTATGCGGCACAGAGTACTTTTTAAGATGGGTTTCCGAAACATATTCAGAAGAAAAGTTGATACCATTATAGTCATACTAGGGCTACTGGTGGCAACGGCGATAATCTCCTCTTCCTTTTGTGTGGGAGATACCATGAATAACTGGATAGAGAGTGATATACTAAGCGAATGGCAGCAAACCGATGTGACGGTATACAATACAACTGTCCAAGGGAATTATTTACCTGTAGATTATCATACCTACCTTCAGCTGAAATCCGATATCATGGAGGTAGATAACGTTGGGGGCGTTGTGGGCGAAGTCCACGGCAGGGTATCGATCTTCGATCCAAATTCGCTACTATCCCGGTCGGACACCCGAACAATGGGGATGGATCTGGATGAATGTGACGGATTCGGAGAATTTACAAAGGACGGTGTACCCTTCGAGCCACACCTAGAGGGTGGAGAGATTTTCATCGACCAAGTTTTGGCGGAAGATATAGAGGCACGTGAGGGACAGCACCTCATCATATATTCATCAGGGTACCCCGGTGGCCAGAATTTTACCATAAGATATATCATCGACAGTCACGGTAGAGCGGCTTTCAACGGTCCCCGTAAGGTGATCATGAACCTTAACGACGCCCAGGAGGCCTTCGGTGTCCCGGGTCATATCAACTTCATAAGGGTGACCTCGGTGGGCGGTGTGAAAGAAGGTATACGCTACAGCGACGGTATATTCCAGGACATAGAGAGGATACTGGAGGACGACCATGAGTATCGGATACTCGAAGCAAGGGGTAACAAGAACACGGTACTGGAAGAATTCAAAGGGATGATGTCCGTGTTCACTGACCTGTTCTTCATATTCGGCTCGTTCGTCATAATTGCAGCCATAATACTGACCATAAATATGTTCGTCATGCTGGGAGAGGAAAGGAAGGCGGAGATGGGCATGAGTAGGGCCATCGGAATGAAGAGAGGGCATCTACGCAGGGTATTTTCTTACGAGGGGATATTTTACGCCGGAGGTGCCTCTGCAGCGGGCGTCTTCGTTGGGGTCGGCATAGCTTATATAATCTTCTTCTTACTGGAAGACATTTTCGCCGTTTTCGGAGGAGATGTATCCTTACTATCATTCTTTCACTTCACCCCGGAGAGCCTGATCATGGCGTTCAGCGCGGGATTTCTACTCACCATGGTCACTATACTCTTTACAGTTAACCGTATATCCAAGTTGAATATAGTTAGGGCCATAAGGGAGATACCTGAACCGCCGGTATCCAAAACAAGCAGAAAACTACTATATATCTCCATCGCCGGTCTGGTTCTCGGTGTTATTTTGATCATAGCTGGGATGAGTTCAGGCCGACTTTGGCTTCCTGTTACAGGGGTGTCCTTGGCGATAATCGGTATGGGTACCATCTCGAGAAGATGGGTTGGAGACCGCATAGCCTACACCGGCGTGGGTATCTTTTTGCTCATATGGTGGTTCTTGCCCCTTGACCTGCTGTCACCCTTCGAAGATTATACCGGTGGAATGGAGATGTTCATCCTTTCGGGCCTTTTCCTTGTCACCGCCGGGATAATGATAATAATGCTGAACGGGACCGTGATCACAGATGCATTGGAAAAAACCGCGGGTTCCGGGAAGGGGTCAAAGGCAGTAGTACTTTCAGCCATATCGCACCCCTTGAAGGAAAGATTCAGGACTGGGATGACCATGTTCATATTCGCACTGATCATATTCGCCATAATCGTCATGAGCATGATAGTCGGTATATTCAACACGAACATGGGCAGGATGATAGAGGAGCAGTCCGGTGGATATCAGATACTCGGTCTCAGCAATCCGGACAGACCCATAGATGATCTTCATGGGGAGATAATACAAAGTGATCTTAACATAGAAGATTTCGAGAAGATAGATTCCGCCTCTAGGGGTATGGTAAACACCGTAGGTAAGGCTGGGACCGTTGGTATGAACCCCATCATTGCCGTGGACCGTAATTTTGTCAAAAACAACACCTTTGGTTTTAGGGAATATCTCGATGATTACGATTCCATAATCGAGGTATGGGAGGCAGTGATGTCTAACCCGACCCTTATCGTTACCAACGACCCGGGTGATTTCGCAGGTATGTCCATGGAAGGTAGATTACAGCTAAACTCAACCGTCAGCCTGATAGGTAGCGACGGGATACCTAGGGAGAAGAGGGTCGTCGGGCTCATGGACCAGTTCATAATCAATGGCTGCTTCATGTCAAAAGAAACTGCTGAGTCGGAGTTCAACACCACCGCCAACAATCTGTTTTTCTTGGGTGTTAGCGAAGGTGTGGATGCAGACCGGCTGGGTCGTGACATGGAAAGGGAGTTCATAAGATACGGATTCCAGCCAGTGGTGATAGACTCCGTCTTCAAAGAGGCCATGAAGGCACAATTCATGTTCTTCAATCTTTTCAGCGGATACATGGGATTGGGTCTGGTTGTTGGAATAGCAGGCCTTGGGATCATCAGTTTGAGAACGGTGCACGAAAGAAGGTTAGAGATAGGTATGATGAGGGCTATCGGTTTCAAGAGACGGATGATAAAGTACGTTTTCCTTATCGAGAATTCTTTCGTGACCATATCAGGTATAATCTTGGGTTCGGTACTTGGGATAGGAGTAGGATGGATATTGTGGTACGACGGCTTCAAACCCATGGGCTGGGAATTCTATATACCCTGGAGTTCCGTCATAACCATAGCTGTGATCGCATACTTCGCCATGCTCTTGACGGCCATACCGAGTGCGCATAAGGCAAGTAAAGTCTCGCCTGCAGAGGCGCTGAGATTCGATTGAAGAAATCAGTCGTTACCGCGGGAACAGATTCCGGACATCTGATAGAGGATATGGTTTTCTACAACGCCCTGACCAAAAACATTTTTAAGCATACATAACGTACACTATGACATGTCTGGGTTAATATTCTTCGGAACCACGATGCCGGATGAGATCGTTGAGTTCTACACGGGTCAATTAGACATGAAGATATGGCAGGAACAATCGGGCTGCACCATACTTAAACACGGAAATCTTCTTCTGGGATTCTGCGAATCAGAAAAGCCGGATGTGCAGGGAACCATCACTTTTTTCTACTCGAAACGGGAAGAAGTCGATGCGATGTATGAGAAGTTCTCGGATATAGCTATCACCGAACTCAAAGAGAACGAAAGATTCAGGATATACAACTTCTTTGCTAAGGATCCGGAAGGTAGGAGTATAGAGTTTCAAACATTCCTACATCCTCTTGAACCCTATATGGAAGGTATCGAAGCTTTACGTACTAGACGCAGCATAAGACACTTCAGTGAACAGACGGTATCTGTTTCCACTCTAGATAAGATATTTGATACGTGTAGATATTCCCCGACATCCAGGAATACACAATCCTATTATTTCATGACCATACGCGACATACATATCCAAAAGGCGTTGGCTGCCGAAAGAGGCGGGGCTAGCGAACCCATAGAAAAGGCGCCGATGGCCGTTGCTATATGCTCCGATCCCTACGTTTCTAAAAGGCATATACAAGACGCCGTCATCGCTGGATACCATTTCATGCTGACTGCATGGTCCCACGGGTTAGGTACATGCTGGATAGCAGACATGGACAGAGATATCGTAAAAGAAAAATTAGGGATCCCTAGGGAACACTATATCGCAACGGTAACCCCCCTCGGTTACCCTGAAGAGATACCGATTGCGCCGAAGAGAAAGGACCTTGAAGATTACATTAAAAAAGCTGAGGTCACTTAAAGATATCATCGGTCTCCCGGTACCACAGCACAAAGTCAAGATGGTCTATCGGTATATTGAGCTCGTCTGCGAAGCCGGCCATCTTTTTTTCTATCATCCCATACTTCTGGGGTGTTAGAGACCTTGGTATCTCATCTATCAAACCGTAGGTATACAGGTTTTTAAGTATGTGCCTGTCAAGTATCGCGAGGTCTTTTCCAAGCCCTATATTTCTTAAAAAATGACTGGATTCCTTGTAACCGAGGCCTTTTATGTTTTCCACCAACCACATACGGCGTGTATGGTTATCTTCAGCCCCAGCTAGCCATTCGATCAGTTTCTGTGTACCTTCAGGGGGACCGTATTCATCCCGGAGCTTCACAAGGTAGCCTGCCTTATTGTTACGGAAACGTACACGGGATATACTATCGGATATATCTTCTTTACAACCATCCAAGAGCATATCGCAGCCGGCCAGTTCTTTTACCGTCTCCCAGCACACCCTTGCCTTAGATTGAGGTGTGAACAGGCAAAAGACCAATTCCTGGAATATCCTGTATGGCTCCTTTTTATCCCAAACCTCCTGAAAATTATCTAGTCTCAACTCTATCCGAGGGCGTATCTTATGGTAGGTGTCGAGTATCTCAGAGTATTTCTGCAACATATCGGCACACCGTTTCCAAAAATTCCCTGTCTTTATCACCGAAGGCGTCGAGGCTGTGGGAGTCTATATCTAATTCACCGATCACCGCTCCGTCCTTGAATATGGGAACCACCACTTCGGATTTGACGTCGATACTGCACGCCAGATAGTTGTCTTGGCCGAAGACATCGGGGACTATGAATGTGTCTTCCCTTTCAGCGGCCTGTCCGCAGATACCTTTTCCCATGGGTATACGTGTATGCTCCGTCGGAGCACCGGAATAAGGGCCAAGGACTAATTCATCTTCTTGCACCATATAAAAACCCACCCAGTCGTAGTGAGGTATCGACGATCTCAATGACCGGCATAGCTCTTGGAATTTCTCTCCGGTTTCACAGTCACCCTCCAGTATGTTCCTGACTTCTTCAAGGAGTTTTTCGTATGTTTCATCCATGGAAATTTTCCCCTAAAATTTATCCCATTTTACGAAGGCTCTTCTTATATGTGGTATAGTTATGGACCCACCCACAATAAGTGCGATGGAGAAGGTCTCTTCCAACTCCTCATCAGTCACACCTTCTTCACTGCACCTTATCAGATGATACTCGATACAGTCATCGCATCGTAAAACAGTGGACGCAACGAGTCCCATCAATTCCTTTGTCTTTCCAGATAATGTTCCGGCCTTGTACACGTTGACATCAAGGTTGTAGAACCGTTTGATGTTTTTACCCGCGTATTTCATAACGACATTGTCAAGTTTTGTCCTATCGTCCATGAACTTTTCGCTGAAGATTTTTTTACTCATGTTTTGAAAAGAAAGCGGCACCCTATAAAACTTATTCATTTCTTCGTTCGAACACAAGTACCTTACGGAAACCCGCTAAGTTCATTCCGACCCTCACTCCTGTGGTTTTTACCCTCTCCATCGGTGTTTTTAACAATAAAAGACCTTTTCCGTGTTCACCACTCCACCACATCGCAAATCGTATGAATTTTTCCACCACATCATCTTTACCGACCATGAACGGTATGCTAACACGACTATATCGTTCGTGGTGGTTCAAAAATAGGCTGCCGGTAATATCGCCATCCCTCATAGAGAAGCAGTTACCGGCTCTGACTTCCCGGGCTAATAATTCGGAAGTGAAATCGTAGGCCGTCCAGTTTTTTATGTACAATCCTTTGTAGGCAGAGTATTCGTCGGATGAGAAAACAAAATCTTTAAGGGATGCCACATCCGTCTCAGGCGTGACATCCATGGGCGGTTCGGCGATCCCGTCTTCGTACTCCAGGTGATACATTTCTAAAAGTAGATCGAATCCCCTCTTCTCGGCGAGATGTATGCTCTTTGTGTTGGTGGCGTCAGTCATGTACCTCAGTGCGGTGTGCTCGGTTTTTAATAAGAGTTTGTGGAATAAGGAGGCCACTTCGCTGCCATACCCTTTGTTTTGATAGTCCTTGTGTATCCTCAAGCCTTCGAGCCAGAGAACCCCTCCGGGCTGTCTTGTGTACTTGCACACACCGATGATCTTGTTGTCGACGACATATTTATAGAATCCCTCGTCTTCTACCCAATGATCGAATACTTTGGGTATGTAATCGTTGCCTTCCCATATTCCCGCACTTATCTCTTCGATCTCTTTTCTATCCGATGGTTCTACCTTTTGGAGACGCATTTGTACGGATCATACAATCGTAGTCTAAATAGTTTTTACTCCGCGGCCGCAATTTTGTATTATCTGTTAAAAATTTCGTCAAGTATACTGGAACTAAAGTTCAACTTACTCCTAAGACTTCGTCTTACTCGTCTACTGGAACTGGTTCAATTCCATCGAGTATCAGAATTTAAATGAAAAGAGGATTGGAAGTTCCTCTGTAGTGTAAGTAGTGATTTTGATATTCCTTTTATGGGTGTCCAGAGGAATTTTCATAAAAATTCCACGAACCCTCGTTGACACTAAGGATGAAGCGAAGTGATGACAATGAAAGATTTTTTCCCCCTTGAAATATATCTCTCATCGTCCTCACAATTGAGCTCGAAGATAAAATGACGAGCTATTTGCCTCTCTTTCGCCGATAAGACGTTGGTCTGAGTGACCGAAAGATATGTGTGTATATATATATCATATGGGGTTTCAATAACATATGTAGAGAATAGGTGAAAAACATGAAAAAGACTAAAATATGCGTGATAAAGGATAGGAGAATTAGTGTAGTTTTATTGATTTATTGATGAGTATGCTGCTGATAAGTTTATTTACATCAACTGGAGCGAGTTTTTCAACTCATACCATAGGCGGAACGATGGGATATGGTAGCTCTTGATACCATTGGGGTCCTGTAAAAACACCCCTTCATGTTAGCATACGCGTAGAAGATAGCGAATGGACCAACGTCACAGTACTTCAAAACCACCCCTCGGAAATGGTGATCCCACTCAAAGATGCATTAAAAGAGCATGTTTCGGGAGGTATCGGCGTACTTGAGGTTAAGATACTGAGTAGTCAGAACCATTCGGTAGACTTCGTTGGGCTCGTTACCGACATAACGCTGGAAGGCAACAGTGACATGGTAAACATCGTCCCCGGAGAGTACATTATACTCACCTTCGAGATACCTGAACAGAACCCTGCGCCGGTATTCGCTGTTAGGGACTACATGCTGTTCACTAGAGGGTACTACCGGTTGTACGAAGAGGTGTAACCCTCTACTTTCTCACCCCGAATATCTCACTCTTTGGGGGCTCAGTTCATCACTGCAGTGAGGGAATATTTCTGAGGTGTTATCTTACGATCTTGTCCAGAGTAGGCAGTATAATATTAAGTAGGCAGTATAATATTAAGTAGGCAGTATAATAACATAGATAATATTAAATAGTACGATGTAATATAGCACATCAATACAAAAAAGGCGTGAAAAATATGGTCAGTGACAATACCAAGATAACCTTCATGTTCGTAACGCCCGTAGTACTCATACTGCTACTCAGCGTGGTCACCCCGGGTCTGGTACGAGCAGAAGACGTGAATATCGAAGACACCGACTACACCGTCCGCGAGCCCATACGTATCGACGGGAACGACGACTTCGCCGCACAGGTGGCTGCCGAGGGCTGGCCGGGGGATGGCAGTGAGGGGGATCCGTATGTGATCGAGGGCTACGAGATAGACGGTACCGGGTACGGTTATGGGATATATATCGGTAATACCACCGTGCACTTTGTTGTGAGGAATTGTTATATCCATAATGTTACCGTTAAAGACGGGACACAAGAGCAGAACACCGGCATCTACCTTTACAAGGTTCAGAATGGCAGGTTCGAGGATAATAACCTATACAACAAGCATGGGTTCGTACTATGGTACTCCGAGAATAATATCATACACAATAACACGATCACCGCTGGTAGAGGAATCCATCTGTGGTATTCAGACAATAATACAATATCTAACAATTATATTTATTGTCTTAATGATGAACCCGCATTTGCAGGCATAGCTCTTTTAGATTCTGAATATAATATAATTGCAGACAATCATATCTCCAATTTTAAATTTGGTATAGAAGCTGATTATGATGGCACCCTTGGGGTTAATGAGTATCGAAATAATACGTTCGTAGATGTTGAATACGAAATCGATGAGGGTGTCTCCGTAGAGGATGGTAACAATTCAACATCTCTCGAACTTGGTCACATGATCATTATGATTTTAATAGGTTCGATATCATTAGTGATCATAGCCGTAATAATACATAAGAAAAAAGGTGAATAATATGAAAACGATAAAAGCAATAGTGATGGCACTGGCATGTCTGATGCTGGTTAGCGTGATAAGTTCGGGGGCAACGGCATACGTCGAAGAGAACGACTATACCGCCCACGAACCCATCCGCATAGACGGGAACGACGACTTCGCCTCCCAGGCTACCGATGAGGGCTGGCCGGGGGACGGGAGCGAGGGGGATCCGTACGTGATCGAAGGCTACGAGATCGACGGTACTGGGCACGGTTACGGGATATATGTGGGTAATACCACTGTCCATTTTGTTGTGCGGGGGTGCTACGTGCATAACGTCAGTGGTAAGGATGGAACCGCTT
>CAZAMQ010000044.1:0-20574 GCA_964486225.1 uncultured Thermoplasmata archaeon
AAGCTCAAGGTATCCATCCGATCAGGATAAGGAGACAGCACCCTCAGAGTAACGGCAATCTACTGGAATTTGATGCAAATTCCATCGACTCTCAGAATTTTCTACTGAAAATTCTAAGTTAGTAGTAATTTCAGCCGAAATTACTACGACATGTGGAATTCTACTCGAATTCCAAAGTGAATAGAGAAATGGTTCGATTGTTACCGAATAAATCGGAACCATTTCAACTCCTTTGATGAATTCGTTGAATGGTACAATAATCGACCACACGGCAGCCTCAATACGATCGATTAGAAACGTAGGAATCAGAAATTCCTTCTCTCACACAGGCGTGGCCTTCGTGAAACACCTGAACAAGCCTTCTGGAGGAGACTACCTGACGGTACGATATTAGGCATGGAATCTAGACTGTTCGGTTGGTGAAAACATGATTGAAAATCTAAAAGATGATGTAGTGGGAAAAACTTATAGGACTACACAGGAAAATATCGGGATTGAAAGCAATTAGTCTATGCACTATGATAAGTTTGAAATAGCTTAGTTCACTAGGTACGACGAATCATTATGGCTATGGAAGAGTATTGGAGATTCAAAAATCATTGTTCAGGGAATTTGTTAGACATAATGTTTCTGGAATGGAAATACTTTTCATTTATGCACAAAGATATTCAAGGTTTTATTTGCTATTCGATGGGAAACCCAAATAATATCCTCGGGTTAAAAAGAGGGATAATATCGTACGCAATTTACCATAAAGACGGGAAAGAGATAGGATACGTTGAAATACCTAAAAAGCAATTGCGTTCGGATGGTGCTAAGATATGGCAATCTCCCTTGACCACCATAGAGCAAAGAAAAAAAGGTCGTTGGAGAGTGTGTGGTAAACTAGATACTATCAAATGGGATTTGTGGTTTTCCTGCGTTGCACCGGGAAAGAATATACATGTGGATTTAGGAAAATGGCTCTTGACGGATTTCGGAATGGATTGGTCGGTTTTCTGCAATTCTGCACGAGTCAAGGGTGATGTAACAATTCACAAGAAAAGATACTATATCGAGTGTGTTGGCTATCATGATTCAAATTATGGTCGCTGGATCCCTTCAAATAGCTTATGGATATGGGGTAATTGTATCGGTATCCACGGAAAAAAAATAGTTTCTTTTTCTCTTGGTGAATCTCGGTTCCGTGAAAGACCGATCGGTCATGTCTATCTGAGTATAGATGAGGATACATACCAGTTCGATTCGGATGAATACCATTTGAGATATGATACATCTTCTGATATTCCATTTAGATACCATATAAGGGGAAATAAAGAAGATGGGATGGTAATAAAGGGTGAATTCAAAGTAGAGCGGATCGATAAATTGATACTTAAGGTATTTGACTTCGTCCCTCTTTTAAATCTCTACCTTCAACGTGGAACGATGACATTGTACGTGCAAACACCCGATGGTGAAACTTATGTTGTACCCTGTAAAGGTGCGTGGGAAATTCCAAAAAAACCGAGTTTGTTCCTGAGGTGAAAGTATATCTGATATGGAGAAAGTTATACAAGGATTTTCTACAAAGGTGATCGAACAAAAATGAATTATAGTACGTCCACATGAATCATATCTAGAGACATGTCCAAAGATGCTGTCGAAAAAAAAGGTATCCTGGGTAAAATTTCCGCTCTATTAGACCGATTGATATCATTTTTCGAAAAGGACCGTTTCAATCTTATAACCGCATTCATCTTCATGGTCATTATAGGCGTGGTAAGGTCTGTTGCAGAATCGCTGATCTTCGAATACCCTATATTTTCTATGTATCTTGTGATACAACATACGGCCTTCAATTTCCCGGTACTTGTAATGGGTGCACTCATACTTTCCATGGCCAGCGATACCTCTTTGCGTAAGGTATACAACACAATATTACCGGGTTTCGCCATCGTTATGCTTCCGCCGTTCATAGATTACTTTGTACTTGGTTACTCCGGCGCAGAACATTCGCAAATATATGCATATTACGCCGCCGACGTTGAATTCATACATAAGATCCCTGATCTCAACCCCTTCAACATGTTGCTAGCGGAAGAGATAAGCGGAGGTTTGAAACGCATGGGGGTGTCCATAATGTTTTTGAGCGGTCTCTATGTAGCGGTCAAGGTCAAATTATTTGAATCTGTTCAACAACTTTTTCAGAGTCGAATCCGACCTTTATTTAAAAATATCTTCGCCTTATTCTTCGGTGTGTACGGGATAGTGGTGGTCATCTGGTTCATAAGTTCCATAGTCCCCACCGTGATAACCTTTGACACAGGGGGCATAGTTATTTTTGATTATACTACAATACGGCCACCGGTATCACACTATCTCTTCATAGAGAACTATGGGTTCACCTATACGGAGATAATAGGGACAGAACAAGAATTAGGTCTTGCCGGTCGTCTTGCCCAACAACAAAGGTCACTCTTCATCACGATGGTCTTCTTCATATTGACCACGTTTTTCATGATCATTTCACTTCATATCAAACACAAGAAACTATTGAAAAAGATATTTTCTACCCTACGGGCACCCATACTATTGATCTCCACCATTTCATCTCTTTTAGGCAGCGCCGTGCTTCATCTAACGGACCCGACATTTGAAAATGGATGGGCATTGGATCCTACTTATGTTCTGCATATTCCTTACATATTTTACATAGCCGGTATGGGTTTCCTACTGGGATGCTTCGCCTCCTTTGTACTTGATTATCACAAAAATAAGCCCATACTCCCTCAATGGGTATCCAAGAACATGGCTATTGCCTCGCTATTGGCCGGCGGTTCCTTCGCCTTCCTCATGTGTCCCGGGACCAAATTTACCGTGTTCTTGATCGCCGCCGGACTGATCTACATCGTTTTCAGGAGAGGTACTATGACCTTCCCACCGTTGGAATCCCTGGCCCTATCCTCAGCCTGCCTGTTCTTGTATTTCCTTGGCATATCCACCCCCACCATATGGAAGATGCGTGCCTGGGACACAACCATCGATCTGTCGAGGACGCCCTATATCAGCGGCTCTATTATGCTCTTGGGTTTGATAATCTTTCTGATGGTCTTCATGGGCAATATGATACCCTACCTTGTGGACAGGGACTTCTTTACTCACAATAAGAGCCTGGGGGTGGCCGCTTTTTCTTTGGTCTTGATACCACTGTTGATGTTCAATCAACCCTGGGACATGCTCATATTCGGTGTACTGGGGGCGACTTCTTTTATGCTTACCGATGAAGATCTCCCTTTTATACCACTGATGGTATCTACCATCGGACTGATCTACATCGTGTTACGATTGTGGGGTGCCAGCCTTCCTATGATGTAAAAGACTTAGACACGAAAAACAGCCTATAAGCTCACCCTCTCGAATACCGTGTTATTCTCCAAAAATTTCGTCAAGTACACTGGAACCAAAGTTCCTCTGTAGTGTAGGTAGTGATCTTGATATTCCTTTTATGGGAGTCCATAGGAATTTTCATAAAAATTCCACGAACCTTTGTTGACGCTAAGTATGAAGCGAAGTGATGACAATGAAAGATTTTTTCCCCCTTGAAATATATATCATATGGGATTTCAATAACACATATAGAACATATGTGAAAAACATGAAAAAGACGATAAAATACGAAATAATTACAGGATAACACAACAGGCTTCGAATACCGCAATATATATATACAACACCCTATCCTATTTATGTTGAAATTGGAATCAGTAGGAATCTTCATAGTATTACAGGAATAAGTTAAGATTGAAAGTCTGATTGGATTCATAAAATCACGCTAACCTATTTGAAAACCATTCGAAAAAAAGGCAGTTCAATAGTGAATCACGTGATTTTCAAGAGAAGGGTCCCGCTGTTTTCAATACCTTAATAAGAGGTGTAACAATATGGACATTGACCCAAGTACTACAAAATACCTGATTAAAACAAAACTCAAGGCGAACGGTGTAGTTGAGAAACCTGATGTGGTGGGTGCAATATTCGGCCAGACAGAAGGGTTACTGGGCGACGAATTGGACCTGAGGGACCTACAGAAAAGCGGCCGTATGGGTCGTATAGAAGTTGAAGTGAGCTCATCCAAAGGTAAATCATCGGGAACGGTTCTAATTCCGTCCAGCTTAGACCTGGTGGAGACATCTATCCTTGCAGCAGCTCTGGAGACGATCGACCGTGTCGGACCTTGCAGAGCGGAGATAAGTGTTGAAGAGATAAGAGATGTAAGGGAATCAAAAAGGAAAATGATCGTCGAACGTGCAAAGAAACTCCTTTCACAGGTACTTCAAGAAAGCGGTATGCCTATGAGCAATCTCTCGGAATCGGTTAGAGCTGAAGTACAGATGGAAGAGATCACTGATTTTGGTGACGCAAAACTTCCCGCTGGCCCGAACGTTAGAGAGTCCGATGCTATAATCATCGTAGAAGGCCGTTCAGACGTTCTTAATCTGCTTAAATATGGTATCAAAAATGCTATCGCCGTAGAGGGAACAGATATACCTAAGGGGATAAAACAACTTTCCCGTGAACGAGTTACCACTGTCTTTGTAGACGGAGACAGAGGCGGCTCGCTGATCCTCAAAGAATTACTTGAAACCGCAGAGATCGACTATGTAGCTCAAGCTCCGGACAATACCGAAGTTGAAGAAATGACCCAAAAGCAGATAATGAAGGCGCTCCGAAGTAAGATCCCCTTCGACCAGTATGTAGAGATGTACGATATCGATGTGGGTAAACTACCCGAGCAAAGGGGTAAGAGAACAGCGGAAGTAAGGACGGAAGTAGAAAAAAAACCTTCACCACCCTCGGTGAAGCAACATATTTACACAGAGATACTGAACACGATAAAGGGAGAAAAAAAGGCCGTGCTACTTGACAACAACGGGAACAAACTCACGGAAACGTTGACAAGAGAGATCACCGATGTTTTGGATCGCGGAGATCACAAGGCGCACACCGTAATATTCGACGGTATCATTACACAGCGACTAGTGGACATTGCGGTAGATGCAGGAGTTAAAAAACTGGTCGCCCGCAAGGTCAGCAATATTCCCAAACGGCCTACATCAATAGAACTACTTTCTTGGGACGATCTAAAATAAAAACCCCTTCTTTTCTTTTTCCATTTCATCAGAATTTATTTATACCATATCCTTAACTCATGCTTTGTTCAATATGACTGACTATGTGTATTCTTTCGAAGAAGGCAACAAGGGGATGAAAGAGTTATTAGGGGGCAAGGGTGCCAACCTAGCCCAGATGACGTCAATCGGCCTTGAAGTACCGCCCGGTTTCACCGTGACTACAACAGCGTGCCTTAAATATCTAGAAGAAGGGCGTCTGACACCGGATATAGAAAAACAGATGCGAGAAAAGATGAAAGAGTTGGAAAGCACAACGGGTAAAGAATTTGGTTCCACCGAAGATCCACTCTTGGTTTCCGTCCGTTCCGGGGCTGTTTTTTCAATGCCTGGCATGATGGACACCGTACTAAACCTGGGGCTGAACGATGAAACCATAAAAGGATTGATCGAACGGACGGATGAACGGTTCGCCTACGATAGCTACCGCCGCTTCATAAACATGTTCGGGGATGTTGTGAGGGGCATACCGCATTCAAAATTCGAGAATATAATGGATGAGATTAAAGAAAAGGCAGGTGTGGAAAAGGACATTGAATTGAATGCTGATGAACTTGAAGAAGTCACCAGAAGATACAAGGAATTGGTGAGAGACATACCACCGGATCCCTGGGAACAATTGATGGAAGCGACAAAGGCAGTTTTCGCATCCTGGAACAATAAAAGGGCCGTCACATACCGGAATTTACACGGCCTCCCCCATGATATGGGAACAGCTGTGAACGTACAGACTATGGTGTTCGGCAATACCGGTGATAATTCCGGAAGTGGTGTTGCCTTTACCAGGAATCCCTCTACGGGAGAAAACGAGATGTATGGTGAGTTCCTCATGAACGCACAGGGTGAAGATGTAGTCGCTGGTATACGTACGCCACTTCAACTAGAAGATTTAAAGGAGATATTACCGGAAATACATTCTCAGCTGAGTTATGTCTGCAAAGTATTAGAGAAAGAGTACCGCGATATGCAGGATCTCGAGTTCACAATAGAAGAAGGTAAGCTTTACATATTACAAACCAGAGATGGGAAAAGAACACCAAATGCAGCAGTAAGGATAGCCTATGACATGGCTAAGGATAATCTGATAACCAAAGAAACGGCGCTTACACGTATATCCGGAGAACAAGTCGAAAAACTTCTGCACAAACAGGTTGATCCCGAGGCAGAGGTAGAAAAGATCGCCCGGGGTCTCAACGCTTCACCCGGGGCAGCGGCCGGAGCGGTCGTCTTCGATACCGATGAAGCGGCAGAAAGAGGTGAAGTTGGTGAAAAGGTAATACTAGTCAGACGGGAGACTACGCCCGAAGACATCCACGGATTGGCGGCCTCACAGGGCGTACTAACAAGCAGAGGGGGAATGACCTCGCATGCCGCAGTGGTCGCTAGAGGCATGGGGCAACCGTGTGTCGCCGGTGCTGAAGATGTTTCCATAGATCTGGAAAAAGAACATTTTACATCGGCCGGCACGATAGTAAAGAAAGATGATATCATAACCATCGACGGAACAACGGGTGATGTTATTCTTGGGGAGGCACCTCTGATAGAACCGGAATTTTCCATACAATTCCAAGAGATACTGCGCTGGGCAGATGAGATAAGGGACCTAGGTGTCTGGACGAACGCAGATACCCCGGACGATGCCCGAAAGGCTCTTGAATTCGGCGCCCAGGGTATCGGGCTGTGCAGAACCGAACACATGTTCTTCCATCCGGAAAGGCTCAACGTGGTCCAAGAGATGATACTTGCGGAAGACGACGAAGCGAGAGATAGAGCCGTGAAAAGATTAATGCCGATGCAAAAGGAAGATTTCAAGGGGCTGTTCGAAGTGATGGACGGCTACCCGATAATAATCAGACTGCTGGACCCCCCACTTCATGAGTTTGTACCCAAGGATACCGAGACACAAAAGGAACTTGCTGAAAAGTTGGGTCTTCCGTTGGATGAAATTGCGAGACGTGTCAACAGATTGGAAGAGGCAAACCCAATGCTGGGGCATAGAGGTTGCCGGTTGGGTATTTCCTATCCGGCCATTTACAAGATGCAGGTAAGAGCTATTCTCGAGGCTGCCGTAGAGGTGAAAGATGCCGGAGTTGATGTTAAACCTAGGATAATGATTCCTTTGATCGGTAACGTAAATGAGCTGAAACTGATAAAAGATGAGATCGTTTGTCCCGTTGCGGAAGCCGTCTTCTCCGATAAAAAATCAGATGTGGATTACAAGCTAGGTACCATGATAGAGATACCGAGAGCCGCGATAACAGCAGACGAGATAGCTAAAGTGGCAGAGTTCTTCTCCTTCGGTACGAACGACCTTACACAGATGACCCTTGGTTTTAGCAGGGATGATGTGGGTTCCTTCGTACCCAACTACATAGAAAAGGGCATACTAAGTCAAGATCCATTCTACGCACTTGATCAGCAGGGCGTCGGACCACTTATAGAAATGGCAACCAAAAGAGGAAGGAATACCCGTAAAGGTATGAGTATAGGTATATGCGGTGAGCACGGCGGTGAACCTTCATCGGTTAAATTTTCATGCTGGGCAGGACTGGATTATGTTAGCTGTTCACCATACAGAGTACCCATCGCTAGGATAGCAGCCGCTCAGGCAAAGATAGAGTCACGGGATAAAACCGAATAGCCTATCGTTCACGCTTCTGAAAGCGCACATGGGTTTTAACATAGCCTATGTTCTCATAGAACCTTCTTGTGTCAGGATTTTCCATGTTGAGATGAACTGAGGGGGACATATCTTCCGGTACTACCCGTTCCATGAGTTCATTGCCTAAGTCTTTCCGTCGAAAGGTCGGTTCCACCGCGAGATGGGCGACATGAAACTTTTTGAAGAATGGTGTGTATACACCTACTACCGCACCGATGATCTCATCGTCTTTATATGCACCTAGGGCTCGACCGTTATCGAAACAAAATATCACGTCTTCCCTTAATTCCTCTTTGGATATGTAATGACACAGGTGACGGTGAAGAAGATCGATGTAGTCCTCTATCTTATCCCTTTCATCCTTGTGTGCATCTACGTATCTAATCATCCTTCATCCACCGTTAGGAACAATTCTTCGATCTTGTCCACTATCTCATGGGCTCCGTGAACCAGCACGTCGACTGCAGGAACACCGTATTCCCGTTCATACCTCTCCTTCCACTCATCAGGATCAACACCGTTCTCGTGGTTGATGGTGATCGCAAATATCGTATCCGGATAAAAAAATTCTACGATATCCCATTCCCTCTGTAAGTTAGGTGGCGGATAGTTCGGGAAACCATCCAATTCCGTTCTGCCGGGTGCGTGCTGAATTATTACACCATGTGGTTCGGCACCCTTTAAAAGTGCCAGGGGCACTCCCCCCTGGGGTATCGAGATGGCTGCCTGCCCCTCGACTATCACTATATCGACGTCCTGGGATGCTTTCCATACCTCGTGCTCCAATTCACCTGCGAGAAAATCTCCTTTGACAGCGTCCAGCGGTGTCCCGTATCTTGCACCCTGCATAAGCCCGGTCTGACCAGTCGCTACAAAGTTGTTACGGTATCCCCGCCTCTCCATTTCCTTGCATATTTCGAGTGCGGTGGTCCTTTTACCTATGGCACAGTCTGTACCCACCAGAACTATCCTCGGTGATAGATCTTTATCTTTTAGTTTACCCACTGGCATACGTTTGGCATCCGAAGGCTTTCTCGTATCCCATATATCAACGCCAGATTCTTTGGCGATTTTAACGAATTCCTCGTTCTCTGAAAGGTAATCATGAGTCCCGGTTACCAGGCTCATGCCGTATCTCATGGCATCAAAAAATATTTCCTTGATTTCAAATGGAAATACACCGCAGTCACGGGCGATCCCATTTATAAATGCCCGTGGCTTTTTCTCGACGCCGCCGAGTGCCTCTTCAGTACTGGAGAAAATAGGTATTTTATTTTTTACGTCAGGCAGCGCCTCATGAACATAATCTTCCTCTCTAGTGCTATCTATGACCCCTATTATCTCGTACTTCTCAGAGAAACGAACAAGACCGTTTGCGGTCTTACCATCCAACTTACCGAACTCGCCTTCGACATAGATCAGCGCTGGTATCGTTTCATCTATTCCGAACATCTTTTACACCTGAAGTGAGTATGAGTACGTGCGGTCCTCCATCGTCGGTCCTTTCATTTAAATATTTTTCTAATGCGCCCAAGGTGGCCGCTGAGACGGGCATGAGCTTGATTCTTTCTTCATCTTCCAATATCTTTTGGTAGTGCAGCAACTCTTCATCGTTCAACCCCACCGCTATACCTTCAGTATCATATATGGCGTTAACCGCTTCCTGCCCATCGTAAGCATGCCAGTTCAAAAGAGGCTCGTTGACTTCGGTTTCAACGATCTCATCCGGGGACAGTTCTATTACCTCGGTCATACCACGGGATATCGTCTCGATAATAGCATTGTTTCCACGACTCGATGCCCCCAGCATATGCGGTATGGCTTCGGATCTGTGCTTCCTCCACAACAATCGGTATCCGAGGTGTATGCCCGCCAGTGTAGTTCCGTTGCCGACGGGAACGGACATCGTCTCAGGAGGTTTCCCCAGTTCGTTCTGTATCTCTTCCGCTATATCCACGTAGGCGACCAGAGATGTAGGTGTGTTCTTTTTACCGGGGTTCGCATCGTACCAACCCCTTTCCTCTGCGTACTTTCTGCTCTCCAACACCGATTCCTCGTATCCTCCCTCCACAAGGTATATCTCGGCACCGTGATCTTTGATTGTATTTACCATATCACCGGAGTACTTTTTTGGAATGAAAACTTTGCAGTCGAGATCTGCCTTACAGGCCACGAAGCTCATCGCCAAAGCATAGTTACCACACGACCCGACGGTGATGGTGTCGTGCCCCCTGATGATGGCGTCATCAACATGTTGTATCGCAAGGCGGTCCTTGTGGGTGCCAGTTGGGTTCTCACCTTCGAGTTTCATATAGATCTCTTTAGTTTTCAAAATTTCTTCCAACTCATGGGCACGTACAAGAGAAGTATCGCCGATTCCGTAGGTCATATGATAGGTCTATTATATTTCATCCTTATTAAGATTGATGTTAAAAAAAGTGAAAAGAAAGGGTTTAAGGTTTTACTTATAGGACTGGCAGTTGTCACAGTACCAGCGGTTGTATTCGCCGACCCAGCGCATATTACCGTTGCAGTCGGGACACGATCGGCCCTGCTGTTGTGGTGGCTGCTGTTGGTATTGCTGTTGTGGCGGCTGTTGTTGGTATCCGCCCATACCCATCTGCTGCTGTTGTTTCTTCTGTTCAACCTCTGCCATATCCGGTCTGACCACAAACCATATGATCAGTCCGATTATACCTAAAAACAATCCGACGATGAGCCAGAGAACTGCGTTCTCGTCTCTCTTTTTGGCGTCCTTGTACATCCAGATGGCTATAACAATCCAGATGATCGTGGGGACCAGCCATAACAGACAGAATGCCCCAGCACACCAGCCGCCCCAAAGAGCCTCATCCTCAAACTGCATTATTGTATCCATTGCGTTTATTGGCGTTATCATGGTTTTATCACCATTTTTACTTCACGCCTGCATTACGATGTAAGTATTTATAATTTTTCTTTGTATTTTGAATGTTTGGCCTGTGGAAGGTGTTAATAATACGAAAAATATCTATACCTAAATCTCTAGAGAGATTTTCAGTTGTCGTGTTCCGATAAAAACGATCCAGACCAAAAATCTTGGCAGATTTTTCGCTACCGCGTTCAAGCAAGTTGAACGGGCCTTACCAAAAACCCCAACACGTTTTTCGTGAAAAAACGGGCTTGGCCAAAAACTCTAATGAGTTTTTCGCTGCCGCGTTCAAGCAAGTTGAACGGGCCTGGAGGGATTCGAACCCCCGACCGATCGGTGTCTCTCGCTCCCATATGAGAACGCTAAGAGCCGATCGCTCTACCTAGCTGAGCTACAGGCCCTGAAGTGGGCATATATACATGGTAAATATAAACGTTTACCTCTCCAAAAATCTTTTATACCTTGCACACACTAAAATAATCGTCATGCATAATGTCTGACGGGATGCACCATGGCCACTAAATTACCTAAATATCTCAGAGAAGATGAGATAAGGAAGCTGCTGAACTCGCCACCGCGGGAGAAGATAAGGGACAGATTGATACTAAGAATACTCTACAAATGCGGTCTGAGGGTTTCCGAGCTGACTAAACTACGTATTCAGGACATAGATCTAACAGAATGTTTGATAACAATTAGAGGTGGTAAGGGTGGTAAGGATAGAGTTGTTCCAGTGGACGCCGATACACTTACGATGGTTGAATTCTATAAAGACGGAGCGGATGAAGGCGTACTGATAATGTCCGAAAGGGGTAGACCCATATCAACAAGGCAGATTGAACGACTGGTAAAAGATTACGCCAAAAAAGCCGGTATCAAGAAGAACGTTTATCCACATATGCTAAGACACACCTTCGCTGTCCACTGCTTAAAAGCAGGAATGAACCTTCGAAGCGTCCAGAAGATGCTCGGTCACTCGTCTTTGACCACAACACAAATATATTTGGATATAACTGGGGAAGACGTCAAGCGGGATTATGACGAACACCCGCTTCCGGCATAATACTTAACAAACCACAAAAGGTGTTTAAATGCAAAACGATGTTTTAGATACGGTTGAAAGCCTTAGAGAAGAGATGAAAAAATCCCTCATGAAGATGATAGCTATCCCTGCAATCGGTCCGGATAATGATGGGGATGGGGAAACAAAAAAGGCGGAGTTCCTCATGGAACTGATAGGGGACTGCGGATTCGATAGTGTCGAACGCTACGATGCCGTGGACAATAGAACTACTTCGGGCATACGGCCCAATATAGTGGCCGTAAAGAATGGAAAAACCGATAGAAATGTACTTATTATCGCACACATGGATATAGTACCCGAAGGAGATCTGGGTCTATGGGATACTGACCCTTATGAACCCGTGTTCAAAGACGGTAAGATATACGGACGAGGTGCGGAGGATAACGGACAGGAGGTGATCGCCGCCTTGTATGCCGCCAAAGCCCTCACGTTATCCGGGGTCACGCCCAAGTACAACCTCAAGGTCATACTGGTGTCCGATGAAGAGACAAGTAGTAAATACGGGGTGAAACACATACTCAAGGAAGGCGTTGTCTCACAGGACGATATTGTGATAGTACCTGATCACAGCGAGGTGCATGGTAAAAAAATAGAGATCACGGAAAAATCAGGTTTATGGGTAAAGATAATCGTTCACGGAAAACAGGGTCACGCAGCGAGCCCGGCAAGTGCCGTTAACGCCAATCACATCATGGCTATATACCAATCCGAAGTGGACACTCTACTTCACGAGAGATTTACCATGGAAAACCCACTTTTCGCTCCGCCCTACAGCACTCTCGAACCTACTAAACGTGAGATGAATGTGCCTAATATCAACACCATACCCGGTAAAGAGGTGCAGTATTTCGATTGCAGGATCATCCCGGACATACCCCTATCTCTTGTTAAAAAAGTTTTCGAAACGACCGCTGAGAAGATCTCAAAAGAAACGGGTGCAGAAATCGAGATCGTATATATCTTAGATAAGGAATCCCCTCCGGGGACACCGGAGGATTCCGATGTGGTACTAAAGCTCAAAGATGCCATCGAAAAGGTAACGGGAATCCGAGCAAAAACAGTCGGTATCGGTGGTGGTACCGTAGCGGCGCACTTCAGACGGAGAGGGATCCCAGCAGCGGTATGGGCGACCAACGACGAAGTACCGCATCAACCGAACGAATATGCAGTTCTGGATTATGTCGTAAACGACTGCATGGTCTTCGTGACCCTGGTAACCGAGACCTAGAACACCGTTATCTCGTCTTTCAATATCATCTCAGTTATTCGGTCTAAATTATCCAAGGCATCTTCAGTGATCGCCTCTGCAGTGTTCAAATTCGGTGCATAATCCTTGCTCTCTTCGGGTACCACAAGTTGAACGCTGGCTGCCTGAGGTTCACTTATAGGCTTGCCTATCTGGGAGACTAATCTGACAAATACGTCATGTATGTCGTCCTTTAACTCATCGTAGATCTTGTTCGCTATCTGGTTGGCCGCGATATTGTATATTTTACCCACGTGGGTTACCGGGTTTTTACCAGCAGCAGCCTCCATGCTCATTGGTCGGAAAGGCGTTATTATTCCATTGACCCTGTTTCCTCGCCCCACGGAGCCGTCGTCTCCATTCTCCATGGACAGCCCGGTAACTGTAAGATAATAAACGCCCCTATCGTAATCATCAGCGGTGTTAATCATCACTTTGACATCTCTTTCCGTATGATTGAGTACGTAATCGCTAACTTCATCCTTCATTTCTTCGATGACGCTTATGTAATGATCGGTATCGGGTGTCAAAGAACCTACTATGGCGGCTGCAATGGTCAGGTCTATTTCATTGGCTACACGGGTGGCCATTACTTTTACATCCTGCCCTATTTCGGGTAGTTTTTCCTTCAACTCATCGTTGATGTATCTTTCCACCTCGAGTGTAGTCCGCTCCGTTTCACTAAAAGGTGCAAAGGAAACACCAAAGGACGTGTCGTTAGCCAATCTCTTTCTTGTGTCATAAACATCCCTGAGATCTATAGAACCCTGCCCTATCCTGCAGTCGAGAGAAACGTTATTATCCGGATCCAGGTGCGGGCATATTTCCTTCAGATAATCATCTGCAGTCCTCAATGCCTTTGTTCGATACGGCAACCTCTTATCACCTACACGGGTGACTGCCCTTCCTACCAATAAGATGTATACTGGTTCAAGGACCATACCCCCACCGAATTCAGGCTCCGCTTGTCCACCGACTATCTGCACTTCATCGGTATTGTGGTGAAGGATCCTATCGAATTCTTCGAGATACATTCTGCATAGGTTCTTGCTGACTTCCTCGGCGATGCCGTCTGCAAGACTGTCCGGATGACCTATACCCTTTCTTTCAACTATCTCGATTTTCTGTTTTTCGATAGGCGTTTCGTGAATTACCTCTGCTGTTATGTTTTTCGTCATTTGAACTTCTCCTTTAAAACGACCAATCATTCGTCAATAGTGTGCATCCAAAAAGGACGACACGATGGTGAAGAGTGAAGGATATTAATAGTTTATTGTTGCTATTATTCCTATCGGAATAAATGATATATACATCCTAGCTGTGAGGGTTATCATGTTAAGGGATCTAAAAGATGTCAGAAAGATACGAAAGAACCTATCACTCACCCAGGCGGATCTGGCGAAGATGGCCGATGTGAGCCAGTCCCTCATCGCGAAGATAGAGTGCGGTAGTGCCACGCCCTCTTATGACAAAGGAAAGGCAGTACTGGAAGCACTGGATAATGTTATCCGGAGTCGCGGAAGCGGACTCTGTGCGGGAGATATACACACCATCAATGTGATACATATAGGCCCTGAAGACAATGTAGGGACAGCACTTCAGTTGATGAAGGATAACGCAGTTTCGCAGCTACCGGTGATTCAAAACGATATAGTCATGGGTGGCTTGACGGAAAGATGCTTGCTCAACCGATTTGACAAATTGGACAGGGAATGGATGGTCCGTGATATAATGGAAGACCCCTTTCCTATCATACCCGCCACATCAAGCATAGAGCTTGTCAGAGAACTATTGTTGTACTATCCTTCGGTACTGACCACCGTTGACGGGAATATAAAAGGTATAACAACCAAGGCTGACCTCTTGGAAGAGATACTGGACAATAGATAGCCCTTACATGCCCCAAAAAGGTTTTTCTTCCTTCTTTATCTCTCGTACTTCGTCCAAAATACGATTCTCATCGAAGCTTAGCTCTATATCACGCAACTTTCTCGCGTCGCCTTCCGGTATATTGATGTACAGGTCCTCTCCGCCCTTTATCTGCCTACCCATCGTAACACCACTGATAGCAACCGCAACCTCTTCACCCTGCTCTGCAAGATCGAGACTCTTATCGCCACTGCGTATGCTTTTTATGCTTCCCACGACACGACCGTCATGCTTTAATAATTGCTGATCACGCTCTATTCGACCGCCCAGTACCCTTACCCCAACGATGGCCGGTTTGCTCAGCCGGAATATCTTATCATCCAGTATGCGGAGTTTACCGGGGTGAGTTATCTTGTCCCTACGTAGATCCTCCAATTCCGCCTTCCTCTTCTCCGTCCACTCCTCGTAATCCTCCACCAGTTGATACACTACCTCTCTTCTGAACACTGTAGCATCCGCTTTTTCCAGATACTCTTCTGCATCGGGTAGAAGGTTCACATTAAATGCGAGTATCACTCGGTATAACGGGTCATTCAACGTAGCAGCTTCGATAATGTCCTTCTGAGAAACATCGCCTATCTTTGCACTGCTTATAGGTATATTACGATCCTTGAGTTCCGAAGCCAACCCTTCTATGGAACCTATCGCGTCGGCTCGAATTATCACCCCTAGTTCTTCTGTATCTATGCTGGGATGACTTTCTTCCGTCACGATTTCTATGAGTTCTTCCCTGTCTCTACTACCTATCACTTTGATTGGAGCCCCGGCCATAACACCCTCTGCTTCCGGTGTCACTACTTTTATACCGGCGGCAGCATATACCTCCTTTACCTCGTCGAAACGCTCTCTAGGGTCCCTTATCTCGTCCAGTGGTTTGGGCTTAAGGAGCGATTTTACCCTGGTGACCAAGGGTTCGCCATGAGTACCTATAACCACCTTATCTCCCTTTCGGAATATTCCCTCATATACGATAGTATCCAGGGTGGTGCCGAGTCCCACGACCTCCTTTACCTCCAATATGGTGCCCTCCCCTTCGCCTTCCTCTACCGCTAACTCACCTTTTAGGTAGGTCTGGGCTAGTCCTATGAGCGTCAGCAGCATATCCTCGATACCTTCCCCGGTTTTTGCACTCATAGGAACGATAGCTACATTCCTGGTGAAATCAGATATATTGTCATACCTATCCGCGGAGAATCCGTTATCGTAAAAAAATCCTATCAATTGGTAGAGAGCATCCGTCATCCTATTCCTGGCACTTTCCGTCTGTTCCTGAAAACTTTTTACAAAGGGTTTATTTTGCGAGTTCCAGCCAGCTATCCTATCGATTTTATTGGCACCCACGATAAAAGGTGTTTTTTCCCTTCTAAGTATCTCTAAAGATTCCAGAGTCTGAGGCTTGAAACCCTTCTTGATATCAACTATCACCACCGCCATATCCGCAAGGGCACCACCCCTTGATCGGAGCGTCATGAAGGAATGATGTCCCGGAGTGTCTATGAAGAGTAGGCCGGGGAGTTTGAAGGTTAAGTCGCATCCGAGGTCCGAACATGCTGCCTGCAGAACATCGACGGGGACCTCGGTGGCACCTATATGCTGTGTTATCTTGCCCGCCTCCCTATCAGCCACAGTTCCCCCTCTGATCTTATCTAAAAATGTGGTCTTACCATGGTCCACATGACCGAGAACGCTCACAATAGGCTGACGGGTGTACACAATATCCGGTCATGAGGAGATGGTATTTAATTATTTTCTGATTGTGTTTCGGGTATTCTCCCGGAGAACCAATGACCTTCTCCTATTCTTTCAAATCCCAATGTGGTTGCCAGTTCCAGTGATTCCTCATTATCCTGGAATATGTCCGCCACCGGAGTGACGCCGAGTTCCAAAGCGTCCTGGCATAATCTCTCGGTGATGGCCTTTGCCAGCCCCCTTCTTCTCCATTCTTCCTTTACATGTAAAAACCCAAGCATCATAGCATCAGCCGTTACTCGATGTGTTAAAGACCACGCCAACAATTCATCATCTCGATATATACCGTATGCCGGTCCTTCTCTGATACGTCTCTTTACGTACTCTGTCGAATCCCTTTTCCCCAAACCCCAATATTCACCGATCAATTCTGCATCTTCTTCCTCTACTGGTACCACTTCCGTATCCGGCTCACCGAACTTATCCTTTCCCCGTTTGAACATCCAGGTGGGTCGGTCGTCTATATTCTGAACGCACATCTTCGCTGCCTCGAAGGCTTCCGCGTCTACGGAGTGGAATCTGTATTCCCCGGGTTCCAATTCCTTCAACAGACCAATCAGCGCATCCCTACTTCCCTTCATAGATATTGTGTTTTCCCGTATGAGTACCACCCCACGGGGTTTTTCTCGGTCGTCGACCTGTATCTCAACATCCTCTTCTTCCAGCATGGCGACCTGGTAGGCGTTCCGCAGTGGATCCCGGTGGAGAAATTCTCTGATATTTTTCATTCACGCCCATAATACGAGTATTGTTTTTCAATATTTTGGTGATTCCGAAATATTCAACCTATATCTTTGAGATATAAACATATTAATACACATCCTACGATGCATGTTAAGTTATGAACCAAGAGTGGCATTCATTAGAACTGCGACAAACTTTCGATAAACTGAACTCTTCAAGGGAGGGTTTGACTGAAAGTGAAGCCCACACGCGGAGACGAGAATTTGGCAAAAATGAGATCTCAGACGGTAACAAAATATCTCCGATAAACATACTTATAGAACAATTTCGAGACACTCTTATATTGATACTCATGATCGCAGCTCTAATCTCTCTATTCATAGGGCATCGGATAGATGCTTACCTTATACTCACCATCGTTATAGCTAACGGCGTATTCGGTTTCATGCAGGATTGGAAGGCAGAAAAATCGATAGAGGCTTTGAAACAGATGTCGTCTCCGGTAGCTATCGTAAAGAGAGACGGAAAAAAAAAGAAGGTGGATTCCAAGCTACTGGTCCCGGGAGATATCATCTTTCTCGCTCAAGGAGATATCGTAACCGCCGATGCAAGGATCATAGAGCAACAGGGTATGAAGATAGACGAATCCGCACTTACGGGTGAAAGTGAAGCTGTAGGCAAGAAAGAATGTACTATTGAACGATCTTCGGATATAGTCGAGAGGACGAGCATGGTTTACCAACAAACCAATGTCGTCAAGGGCAGGGGAAAAGCGATAGTTGTAAGCACGGGTATGAACACACAGATAGGTCAGATCGCTTCGGAATTACAGAAAGTCGAGGACAAAGAAACGCTTTTTCAGAAAGAAACAAATAAACTGGGAACCCGTCTAGGTATTTTGATCATCGGGATATGTACACTTCTTATCCCTGTCCTATACTTTAGAGGTTCAGAACCTATCACCGCTTTCCTAACTGCTATCGCCCTTGCTGTAGCAGCGGTTCCGGAAGGTTTACCGGCGATCGTAACACTGACTATGGCTCTCGGCACAAGGAAGATGCTCGACAGGAAAGCTCTTGTAAGGAGACTGTCCGTTGTAGAATCTCTAGGATCCATCGATGTTATCTGTACTGATAAAACCGGTACTTTGACAGAATCAAAAATGGTGGTCAAAAAAATATTCCTCAATGATGAGGATATCGAGGTATCCGGTGGATTCTCTGATCACGGAAATTTTACAACGAGCAAAAACACGAGACCGACTGAACATCTGGAAAAAATACTCTACGCCGGTGCCCTGTGCAATGATTCTGAGATACGGAACGGAGAGATGATCGGAGATCCTACTGAGGCCGCTCTCGTCCAATCCGCTAGGAAAGCAGGTTATAAAAAGAAAGAGCTGGAAAAGACTTACGAAAGGATAGATGAGATCCCTTTTTCTTCAGATAGGAAAATGATGTCCACCGTTCACCATATTTCGAGCAATAATGCCAGAGTCTTTTCCAAAGGTGCTCCTGAAGTATTACTGGATAAATGTGATAGGTACCTAGAAAAAGGGGATGTAAAAAAACTTACTGAAAAAAAGAAAAAAGAGATTTTAGAAAAAAATGTTGAATATGCCGACCAGGCACTGCGTGTGCTTGCCATGGCTTACAAACCCATAGATCCGGTGATGATCAAAGGTGAAAAAGGAAAAGATATCATCGAAAAAGATCTGATCTTTTTGGGACTCCAAGGTATGATCGACCCTCCACGAAGAGAAGTCAAAGAAGCCATCGCCAAATGCAGGAAGGCCGGCATACGTACCGTGATGATAACTGGTGATAACATCACCACCGCCAAAGCCATAGGTAGAGAGCTGGGGTTTGAAGGTGAGGGCGTAACCGGAAAACAATTGGACTCCATGTCCGATCAACGATTCGAAAAAACCATACTCAAGGCAGACATATTCGCCCGGGTATCACCTATCCACAAGGTCAATATATTGAAGACCCTAAGAGCTCAAGGCCATCGAGTTGCCATGACCGGAGACGGGGTGAACGATGCACCCGCCTTGAAAGCGTCAGATGTAGGTATCTCTATGGGTATAAGGGGAACGGACGTTTCTAAACAGGCATCGGATATTATTTTACTAGATGACAATTTTGCTACGATAGAAGCTGCAGTAGAAGAGGGTAGAGGCATTTTCGACAACATCAAAAAGTTCGTGAACCTTCTTCTTTCCGGGAACATGGGGGAAGTGTTGATAGTATTAATAGGTGCACTGATAGGTTTGGGTTTACCACTGACTGCTGTTATGCTGCTGTGGGTCAACCTTCTTACAGACGGTTTACCGGCCTTAGCAATGGGTGTCGACCCTCATTCCGATAAGATAATGGATAGAAGCCCCAGAGATCTAGAAGAAAACATAATCGACAAAACACTCATGTTTTCCATAGCCTGGATAGGGATATGGGTCACGGTCATCTGTTTATCCATGTATTGGTTTGGTTTAAATGACAGCGTAGTAAAAGCTAGAACGTATGCCTTCACATCGTTAGTTATTTTAGAATTGATAGAAGTATTTCCCATAAGATCAAGATATGGAACACCATTTATATCCAATCGATGGCTCGGACTTGCCATAGGAACATCTTTGATTATGCACATGATGGTCCTTTATACCCCTTTAAACAAACACTTCAAGGTTATCCCACTGGGTATAACCGAATGGTTCCTCATCTTAACTGGTGCGGCGACATTCATCGGTTTGATGTATTTGATGAGGAAGATAGAGAAAAGATATTTTCCGATAATATAGACGCATCCGTAAATATTTTATCTGAACGATCATCTATGATTACCATGATATCCCGAGAAGAAGCAGTTTCTATGGTCGAAGAAAAGGTCAAGAACAAGAACCTACGCAAACATATGTTAGCAGTAGCAGCTATACTCAAACGCTTGGCACCGGAACTCGGGGAGGATGAACACAAGTGGGAACTACTCGGCCTGGTACACGACATCGATTACGAGGAGACCCAGGATACACCGGAGAAGCACGCCCTTCGCTCAGCGGAGATGCTGGAAGGCAAGATATCCAATGAACTGATACGCGCAGTAAAATCCCATAATCACGAACACACCGGCGTGAAACCG
>CAZAMQ010000045.1:0-20366 GCA_964486225.1 uncultured Thermoplasmata archaeon
ACCGAAGAGGTAATATAGTAGGACGCACATACTACGATGATAAAGAAGAGGTGATAGACGAAGTGACGAGCGACTTTATGGAATTATGGCCGAGGGATTACAAGACTATCTAATGGGATGTAGCGATGAGATCAAATGAACTGGTACAAAGAAACGTAACGGAATCTCCGAGATTGTCTAGGAAAGAAGTAAATCAATGGCGTAAGGCGAAGTTAAAAGAAGAACTTAGGAATGTGCCCTTTTTCATCCTTTTTATCGGAAGTATAAGCGGTTTACTAGTAGGCCTATGGTTCAGACAAGATATTTTTTCCATGTACGGCTTTAGCCCCCTCGGAAAATTACTCTATTTCCACCTCATAGCCACAGGCATATACATATTGCTCATCCGCAATGCGGTATGTGAGTGGAATAACCTAAAGTTGATAAGCGGTATAATTCTACCCATTGCCCTGTTTTCCGAGATTACATTGTTGGCATTGGGTATTATTGTGTTGCCGTTTTTTATCTATACAGCTTTTATTGTGGTTCACGTTTCCTTTTTTGATATATTAAGAGGTCGTGTCAAGTTAAAAGCTATATCGTACACTCACGAACATCCGGACGTTTATCATGACGACGGTTCCGTGAGATGTTACAAGCGGAAATTGATTCTGGAGCGGTGGAACAGCACCAAGCATATAATCGCTTTTTTCATGAGTTTTCTTTTACTCGTGTCGGGAATTTTAATTTTCGAAGACCTAATGATATATCTCGGACGTGATGCCATGCAAATCTTTGCGGTACTTAACATAATATTCTTAGGATTCATACTGATGACGGCAGAAATGGCATTTACCGAGTTCAAAGAAAGAAAGTACATAAGCTCTATCGTAGCGTTAATATTTTGCGAGTTATTTTTTGCTCTGTATGCATTAGGGACCATGGTGATCGCGGTTGGAGAAAGTATATTTTTTCTCGGTCCAATTTTTGCACTTCTAGTCTTTGTATCACCTCTCGACATGCTGATTGAAAAAATCAAAGAAAGTTATCTAAAGAACAGGTAATATAGTATGCGCACAAAAATTATTTATCTTCAGAGGGGTAAGAGGAGTGTATTACTATGAAAAAAGATAAAGATCAGATAGGAAAACTGGCAGGCAACGTGTTTAAGATGACTGACCTTATAGATTACCAGGAAGGTGCCATCGTGAGCAGAACACTGGTGGACAGTGATACGGGTACGCTTACTGTGTTCGCCTTCGACAAAGGCCAATGTCTTAGGCCAATGTCTTAGCGAGCACACAGCGCCCTTCGATGCGGTTATACAGGTACTGGACGGCATCGCCATAGTGACGATAGATGGTAAAGAACATAAGGTCGAAAAGGGTGAAAGCATCATAATGCCCGCGGATATACCACACGCAGTGGAGGCGTTGGCGAAATTCAAGATGCTGCTCACCATGATCCGCTAGACGGCACGTAAAAACATATTATACGACCGGTGTATACCAGGTGGATAACCATGGTCGATACCACAGAGGAATACTCAAAGGCACTGGATAGCGATGCAGAACTGGCCGGATACCGAAATGAGTTTTACATACCCGACGGGATCGTATATCTATTAGGCAATTCCCTTGGATTGATGTGCAAACCCTCGGAAAAGCACGTAGAACGGGTGATGAAGGAATGGGGCGAGCTGGGGATCAAGGGATGGCTAAAGGGTGAACCTCCGTGGTTCTACTACGCCGAAAGGTTGGGCCAGAAGGCTTCCCAACTGGTGGGCGCCTGCAAGGGCGAGGTTGTCTGCACCGGGACCACCACGGTGAATATACATCAGCTGGTCAGCACTTTTTATTCGGCCTCCGGACGCAAAAAAAAGATACTGGCGGACGAGCTCAATTTTCCCACGGATATATACGCCGTCAATAGTCAGCTGAAATTGAAGGGATACGACCCCGAAGAGGATCTTGTACTGGTGAAAAGCGACGACGGCAGAACGCTGGACGAGGAAAGGATAGTGGAATATATGACGGACGAGGTGGCCCTGGCTTTGCTGCCTTCAGTCCTTTACCGGAGCGGCCAGCTTCTGGACATGGAGAACCTTACCAGGGAAGCCCACAAGAGAGATGTACTGATAGGGTTCGACTGTTCCCATTCGGTAGGTGTGATCCCACATCAATTTCATGATTGGGGAGTCGACTTCGGAGTATGGTGCAGCTACAAGTACATGAACGGCGGTCCCGGGAGTCCGGCTTTTTTGTACGTAAACAAAAAACATTTTCATAAAGAACCCGGTCTCGCCGGATGGTTCGGATATGTGAAGGAAAAACAGTTCGATCTTCTTTTGGATTTCCGCTCCGAAGCTAATGCCGGTGGATTGCAGATATCGTCTCCGGGCATAACCGGGTTCGCGGCAGTACACGGCGCCCTGGACATACTCCTGGTAGCCGGGATAGAGAACTTACGAAAAAAGTCTGAGAAGATGACCTCCTACATGATATCCCTGGTGGACGAGGTTCTTGTGGAAGAGCCTTACAACTTCAATATAGGCACACCCAGGGACGTTCGCAAGAGGGGCGGGCACGTAGCCCTGGAAAGAGAGGATTCTTACCGTATAAATCAGGCCCTCCATGCCAGGGGCGTGATCACGGATTTCAGGCCTCCCGATGTTATAAGGATGGCATTTTCCCCATTGTACAATACATATCACGATATATGGCGGACGGTTATGCACCTGAAGGAGATAGTGGACGGTGACGAACACCTTGAATATTCTGAGGAAAGGGCCGCTGTGACGTGAGTTTCCATACGGCGAAATCCACACTCAGGGACAACATAAAAGAGAAGATATGCAGGAGTGTTGAGATACTTCATGAGGAACCGTACATACTTCTAAGACAGGAGTTTCGTATACCCATCGCCCTGTTCTTATCCGGCCCCACGGTGGTAGGTCTCGTCGCCCTGGAGCTGGGAAAGCACGGGTTGAAGACGGATTCCTTTGTGGTGACCCTGCCCATGGCGGTGATAGCACTCCTGACCAACCTAACGGTGGCCTTTGCCATAGGTATGGTAATAGCCTAGCCTTGAGATACAAAAAGTAGTATCCGTAGTTTTTTTAACCAACTAGCCGATTACAAAGTGATGCGCATCACCTACATATCCCACAGTTCCTTCGCCGTGAAATTTGGGGAAGATGTACTGCTGTTCGACTATCCGTCCCAGGGTTCACTCGTACCCGGAGGTGAAATTGCAGCCAAGGCGGCGGTCAGAAATTCTAACCTGTACGTCTTCGTCAGCCATTCCCACGGGGATCATTACGGCAGGAGGGTTTTAGACATATCAAAAGAAGCAAAACGTACGGAGTTTATAGTGTCAGAGGATGTACCCCTCAAGGATGCTATCCATCTAACCAGTGGCCAAAGATTGTACGTGGATTCACTTGATATCGAGACCTTCGCCAGCAACGACGCCGGTGTGGCCTATCTGATACGCACAGGTTCTACCGATATATACTACGGAGGCGACCTTGCAAAATGGGATTGGGACGACTTTGACGAGGCAACCCGAAGGTACATGGTGGACGTGTTCGAGAAGATGATCCGCCACCTATCGAAACTGGACGTAGATATCGCCTTCTCCAACATGGACCAGCGGCTGGAAAGCTGGGGCGGTCCCTTAGAGTTCCTTGAAGTTGTGTGCCCCGAATACTTCGTACCGATACATACCTTCGGGCACCATGAGTGGATAGATGATCTTGTAAAAAGAACGGATTATCCTGCAGGACGTATCTTCCGTTATGAACGGCCCGGGGATTTCGTAGAGTTGGAGATATAAGACTACGGGCCCATATCGGCCTCGATGCGCAGTATCTCGTCCCATGCATCAAGACTCTTTCTTGCTTCTTCCTGGTCGAGTATCTGGATGGCGTATCCGGCGTGTACTATAACGTATTCGTCCACCTTTGCTTCAACCAGAGATATGTTGGCCTTCCGTGTGATACCACCGAAATCGATCAAGGCGTTGTCACCGTCTATACTGACCACACGTCCGGGTACTGCTAGGCACATGATCGTGACTACCCACGGGTGGGATATAAAGCTTGTGGGTTATCAGGTTTTAATACAGTTAGATGGAAAGCAAATTTAAGGACAAATCTTTTTTATACACAAAGTGTTGAAGGTCTATGGAACGTTACTCCAGGCACACAGTGCTTAAAGACATCGGCGAAGAGGGACAGGAACTGATCGGCAACGGAAACGTAGTGATAATCGGTCTCGGCGGTCTGGGTTCAACCATGGCGGATGCCCTGGTGAGGTGCGGCGTGGGTAACATATTATTGGTAGACAGGGATGTGACTGAACTGTCCAATCTTCAAAGACAGACCATCTATACCGAGGCGGATATAGGCAGAGCCAAAACGGAAGTTATCTTGGAACGGATGCGAAGTATAAATTCCGAAATATCCTTGGAAGCCAGGACCTTGGACGTAAATTCTTCAAATATAGAGGATCTTATACGTGAGGCCGATGTGGTGCTAGATGCCACGGACAACATGAAGACTAGATACATCATAAACGACGCTTGTGTAAAGTACGAAAAGATATGGATATACACTGCCATACTGGGCACCTACGGTATGACCCTCAACGTTCTTCCCGGCAACGGCCCGTGCTTAAGGTGCCTGATCCCACACCAACCGGATCCGGATAAGATGAAGACCGGTGCCACCGAGGGAATTCTATTTACAATACCTCGATTGATGGCCAGCATCGCCACCACGGAGACGGTAAAGTTACTTACGGGCATTGATCCACGTAAGGAATTATTGACCATCGACCTGTGGAAGAACGAGTTTGACCTGACACACGTTGCCCGTGTACGAGATTGCCCCTGCTGCGGTAAACATGAGTACGTTCACCTCGAAGAATAATCCTAAACCGTTATTCAAGTGTAAAGAACCTTAAGCCGTCAATGAGTTTCTCCCAGTCCAATTTCTCTTCTTCCCTTAGAACATCCTCTTTTTTACATGATAACTTCGGTCCGTCGGGAGTGAGCATGCAGCATATCGCGGGCTGTATCGATATCTCATAAGTGCCTATCTCCCTGGCGATCTCGATCACTTCGTTCTTGTCCAGCCCGATTAGCGGTCTATGCACGGGGATATCCACGGCATCGTCCTCACCCACAAGATTTGACAGCGTCTGGGAGGCGACCTGCCCAAGGCTCTCACCGGTTCCGATGGCTTTCGCACCGATATCTGCGGCGAGTTTGGCTGCCGCCCTGTACATCATACGTTTACACAGTATGCACTGGTACCTGGGATTTGCCTTCTGTGCAATCTCCTTCTCCACTTCTCCGAATTCTGCTGTATAAGCTATCATGGGCGGATGTAACTCTTTCAACAGTGAGATCAGTTCACGAACATTCTCCATGGTTCGATCATCGGTGAAGGGTCTGGTGTCCATGTGGAGCAGGGTTACATTCGCACCGCTCTCGGCAAGCATGTGGGCGGCTACCGGGGAGTCTATGCCGGCGGACATCAGTACTACGACGGAGTATTGCATGAGTGAGTGTAGCGTTGGAACGGTATTAATCTTGTGTATCTCCCGTAGAGCCAAGTGCTACGATTATTATGCGAAAATATCGGTAAAACCTACCATTACCAAGCGAAAGATATTAACGTATGCATCCGAATTATAAGCTATATGGAAGTAGTAGAGATATTGGCAAGATACAATCCCTGGTGGGAAGAAACCTATTTCACATTTTTCACAGATCATCTAGCATTTTCTCGAATGCTGATTTCAAAGGTGGGATCTCCTTTTTAACGGTGTTCCAAACTCTTTTGGTGTCCGCTCCGAAATATGCATGGATTAGTTTGTTTCTCATCCCTACTATATCCCTCCAGGGAATTTCCGGATATTTCCCTCTTACATCATCCGGAATATTCCTAACCGCTTCACCAATTATCTCTATTGACCTGATAGTTGCATATATGGTTTTATCATCTTTACAAAAACCATCATAGTCCATACCTTCAACAAATTTCATGCCTTTATTCGCAGTTCATGCCTTTATTCGCAGCGTCTATTACGTCCTGAATGTAATCACCGATTTCCCTCATGCATATACGACCTCTTTCAGTATATGTTTCCCTATCCGTGGCTTCAGTGCGGATTCCTCCACAAGGTCAACCTTCACCCCGAGAAGATCGCTCAGGTAGTTCTCTATCTCCACAAATTTCAATAAACCCACATCCGCATCCTCTGAAAATTCAACCAGTATATCAAGGTCACTCCCCTCACCTGCCTCGCTCCGCACATATGAACCGAAGATTCCGATCTTCTCGATCCAATACCTTCTCCTCAATTCATTTTCATGTTCCTTGAGGATGTTTGTTATTTCCGCGAGCTTATCATTTTTACCTTTCATATAATTTAACAACGTTTTCTCCTAATTTTAACTTTCCCATCAAAAAGGGTTGTAAATATTACCATGCGCGGTCTATCGAGGGCCGACTCGAACATCGTCAGCATGAAGATATCGGATGACCGAGGACGCAACGCTAATGGTTTACGGATATGAACTGGAAGATGGAAAGACAGATATAATCCTTGAACCCGCCCGGAATATGGTTGGTTATTCGAGTTTGACATCGGCCAACAACAATTTGCCTATGGATATCGACAAGATAGGTTATTTTGATTCTTCACTAGAGTACAATGTTGCCTATGACTACGATCCTGACAACTTCATCTTCGAAACAGGGAACGGGTACTCGGTACACAATCCCACGGATGCCAACGTTGTGTGGACTGTGGAGTTTTGAATAGACGAGCAAAGAATTTGATTTCAAAACACCCTCTGAAATCCCATCCCCGTCAACAATCTTATATTCAAACGCAGCTATCACCTGTCATGATAAACAGAAAGGTCGCCGACATATTGTACGAGATAGCGGACGTTCTTGAACTCCAGGGGGTTGCCTTCAAACCAAGGGCATATACACGTGCTGCCAGGAACATAGAGTCCATGAAGGAGGACCTTGCGGAATATTACGAGGAAGGCAATTTACAGGATATCGAAGGAGTCGGTAAGGCCATCGAAGATAAGATAATAGAGATAATAGAGACCGGTAAACTGGAGTACCTTGACAACCTCTACGAAGAGACCCCAAAAGGTCTCATAGAGGTGATGCGTGTACCCGATATAGGCCCCAAGAAGGCAAAGAAACTGTACGATGAACTGGGTGTTGAAGACCTTGAAGGGTTGAGAAAGAAAGCCGAAAAAGGTGAAATAGTCAAACTGAAGGGCTTCGGAGAGAGAACGGAGGAAAAGATAATCAAGGGTATCGGTATGCTCGAAGCGGTATCCGGCAGGCATCTGATGCACGAGATGATACCCCTGGCACAGGAGATAATAGAACACATAGCCCCCCATGCGGATAAGATAGAAACATGCGGCAGTCTTAGGAGATGGAAAGAAACCATCGGAGACCTGGATATCCTTGCAGCAGGAGATACCGAGGCAATAATGAACGCTCTGGTGGGATTCCCCCATGTGGAGGAGGTTCTGGCCAGTGGCGATACCAAGACCAGCGTTCGTTTAACGGGTGGTATCCAGGCGGATGTACGGGTCGTCGACCATAAGAGCTTCGGAGCCGCTTTACAGTACTTCACCGGTTCCAAGGAACACAACGTACGACTGAGACAGTACGCCATAGACAAAGGTTACAAACTCAACGAGTACGGCTTGTACGATAAAAATACGGAAGAGATGATAGCCGGAGAGATAGAAGAGGTGATCTACGAAACCCTGGGTATGCCATGGATACCTCCCGAATTGAGGGAGGACCACGGCGAGATAGACGCGGCACTTGAAGATAGGTTACCCGAACTGATCACGCCGGACGATATCAAGGGGGACCTTCAGACGCACTCCAACTGGAGCGACGGAGGTAATACCATAAAAGAGCTTGTAAGTGAGGCTGAGAGCAGAGGTTATCGGTATATCGCCATAACCGATCATTCCCAGGGACTTATCATAGCCAACGGACTTTCGGCAATGGAACTGGAAGAGCGTATGGAAGAGATCCGTCGTGTACAGGAAAACACCGATGTTAGAATACTCAACGGTATAGAAGTTGACATAAAGAAAGACGGCAGCCTGGATATGGCTACCGACGTTCTGGAAGACCTGGATATCGTTCTGGGTGCGGTGCACTCCAATTTTGCCATGGATGCAAAGGAACAGACAGCCCGAATAACGGATGCTTTTAGCACCGGTCTGATCGATATATTCGCTCATCCCACCGGTAGAAAGATAGGCGAGCGGGAACCCTATGGGGTGAACCTCAACGAGATCATATCGGCAGCTGTGGACTACGACGTAGCTCTGGAGATAAACGCGTCCCCGGTACGTCTTGACCTTGGTTCATTGAACGCGCGGAGGGCCATGGAGGCGGGAGCGAAGATATCCATCGGTACCGATGCCCATGGTTTGCAGCACATGGAGTTCATGAAGTACGGTGTCGGTATTGCTAGACGGGCATGGCTTGAGAAAAAAGACGTGATCAATACTTTATCGTATAATGAACTAAAAAAATATCTGGAGGAAAGATAGATGGCTGGATCTAAAGAAGAAGCCCGTGAGCGTATAGACGAGCTCAAAGAGGAGATACGCTACCACGACCGTAAATACTACGTTGAGGACGACCCGGAGATAAGCGATTACGAGTACGATATGTTAATTGAGGAACTGAAGGAACTGGAGAAGCGGTATCCCGACCTGGTCACCCCTGATTCACCTACCCAGCGAGTAGCACCTATGGATACGGAACAGTTCGAATCCGTAGAGCACAAAACGAGGATGCTCAGTCTCGACAATACCTATAACCACGACGAGTTGAAAGAATTTCACCAAAGAGTTTGCAGAGGGCTTGATGTCGAAGATGTTGAGTACGTTATGGAGCTGAAGATGGACGGATTGGGCGTTGCACTTCTGTACGAAAACAAGATACTACAGCGGGGTGCTACCCGGGGAGACGGCATCAAAGGCGAGAACATCACCGCCAATCTGAAAACCATACACAGCATTCCCCTGAAACTCACCGATAAAACCATTCTGGAGGATGTCGAGGTCAGAGGGGAAGTGTACATGCCTAGAGATGAATTTGACGAGATGAACAAAAAGCGTTTGGAGGAGGGGTTAGAACCTTTCGCAAACCCCAGGAACGCTGCAGCCGGTACCGTACGTCAAAAGGACCCCGAAGTGGTGGCCGATCGACCGTTAGATATTTTCGTTTACCACCTGAGCTATCATCCCAACGTAGAATTAGACACCCACTGGGAGTGCTTAAAGGAGCTGAAGAACGCGGGCTTCAGGGTGAACGAACATGTAGCAAAGGTGTCGGGTATAGATGAGGCCCTTGGCTATATAGACCGATGGGAAGAAAAGAAGAATGAGCTCAACTATGAGACCGACGGTGTAGTGATCAAAGTTAACGAATTGGATTACCAAGATAGACTGGGTACTACTTCCAAGCATCCTCGCTGGGCTATCGCCTACAAGTATCCGACAGTACGTAAGACTACGGTTATACGAGACATAGAAGTTCAGGTTGGTAGAACAGGCAAACTTACACCTGTGGCTATACTCGAACCCATAGAACTTTCCGGAACTACGGTTTCAAGAGCATCGTTGCATAACGAGGACGAGATCGAGAGAAAAGATGTGCGTATAGGAGACACCATTCTGGTTGAAAAGGCCGGTGAGATAATACCACAGGTTGTAAAGGTCATCATCGAAAAGCGTGAAGGTCAAGAAAAATACGAATTCCCAAAAAAATGTCCGGCATGCGATAGTGACGCTAAGAGGATAGGTGACGAAGTCGCTCGCCGCTGCGTGAACGCTCAATGCCCGGCACAGTTGAAGCAGCGCCTAGAACATTGGGGATCCAGAGATGCCATGGATATAGAGGGTCTCGGACCCAAACTCTTAGGTAAGCTGGTTGATAAAAGGGCAGTCAACAGCATAGCCGATATCTACCGATTGGGAAAGATACAGCTATCATCTGTTGAACATGTGGCGGATAAATCCGCTAGAAATTTATTGAGATCTATCGAAGAGAGCAAGGATCAGTCCCTGGACAGGGTGATACACGGATTAGGCATAAAGTACGTTGGAAAAAGAGTTGCCAAAGTACTCGCCGAACAATACGAATCTATGGATAAAATAATGTCCGCAGATAGGGAAGAACTTGAAGATATACCTGAAATAGGTCCCAAGATAGCAGACAGTATAATCTCTTTTTTCAATAACGAAAAAAATGTGGAGATGATAGACAGATTACGTCAGAAAGGTGTCAATATGGAGAGCCAGGTGGAAGAAGCCGAAGAACAATTCCTAGAGAGTAAAAGATTCGTATTAACTGGCACTCTGGAACAACTCACAAGAGACGAAGCGAAAGAGAAGATAGAACGTTACGGCGGCCGCGTGACATCTAGCATCAGCAATTCAACAGATTACGTAGTAGTGGGTGAAAACCCCGGCTCTAAGTTGTATAAAGCTCGGGAATTGGGCACTACTGTATTATCAGAAGAGGAATTTTTTGATTTAATTGAAAAAGATATCTCTAGCTAGCCCAACTGTTTCTTTATCATATTGTTGGCCAACGAGAGGAAATCGTCTTCACATCCTTCCGGTATGAAGGCACCCGCGGCAATGTTGTGTCCACCGCCTTCGCCACCAACCTTCTTGGAACACTTTGACATGACCACAGATAGGTCCAGGCCTCTATCTACCATCCCTTTGGTCCCCCTTGAAGATACCTTCAATCCCTCTTTTTCCGTTGATTCTACAAATCCTAGCATAGGTAGGTTGTAGTCAACATCTCCGGAACCCAATACCATGCCCACCACCGTTCCGATAATCGTGTCCGGTATCCTGTCACCGCCGTGAAAATATTGAAGTTTGTCCATCTGTTCTATACCGATGTCCTTCACCACTTTGAGGCAGTCAACAAGTACCTGTCGGTGACCTCTTAACAGATTAAGAGCCTTTTTGTAATACTCGTCCCTGTCACCAAGACATATTTTAAGACCGATTTCTCCTTTGTTGTACCGTCCACACGAATTGAGCAAGGTGGAGAACTCCTTTGCCTCATGCACCATACCACCCCATTCTTCGTCGGGGAAGGTATATACTTCAGCAACCAATGAATCCACATATGAAGGCGGATAACCGTGCTGCAGCAGCCTTTTACCTATTGCTGACAAGATATTTTTCTTCTCTTCCTTACTAAGTTGATACCATTTTCTCCATCTGTCATCTTCCTTCAGCGATATATTCAATTCGGTAAGAAAATCCATACATGCCATTCCGTCATTGGACAGACCAGGTAGTTGTGGATCACTAGCATATTGGAGTAATTTTTGCAGGGGACGACTTTCAAGACCGTAGAATGAAGCATCTTTCCTGATGTCGACGAATCCGTGATCTATGGCCTCGTGTAAAATTTCTCTGTTCTTACCGATCAACTTCCCCTCCCTGGATGCTTGGAGGTCGCCGACCGCTCCAATCACAGCAAGTTTTGATAAGTCAAAATTATCTCCCAGTTCTCTAGCAACCAGGTAAGTTGTACCTGCGCCGGAAAGTTCGGTAGCGCCGTCGATACCAGAGCGATGAGGGTTGAGTTCAAGAGCTGTAGGTTTACAATAATTGAGTATATTGCCTCTTTGCGATCCCTCAGGCGGTCCGGCAGTCCCCTGAGGTTCGTGATGATCGGTGATCACACAATGGATATCGGTAAGAGAGTGCAATTGACCACTACCGAGGTCCGTGAACCATATCATCTCATGGCTGTTTTCTTTCAATCTGTCTATCTCATCACTCTCCAGTTGTTTGATGAACTCAAAAGTTACTTCCTTGTCTACTCTAGTCAACGCCTGATAGGCGATACTAGCCGATGTGATACCGTCGGCGTCGATATGTGATATTATGTGTATCGTTTCGCATTTCATCAGTTTTTTGGCTATCTCTTTTGCTCTTTCTCTCAAATTATCTTCTAGACATAGAATAGGTTAGAAATAAAGATTGCCTAAAAACACTAGTTATTAAAGGCTTTCTTGATATATCAATATTTACTTATACCTCCTATGTATTATGGTGTTGCAGATGTCCAACGAGTTCACTACTAAGGAAAAGGTTCTTGTCAACCTTCTTGAGTTCTTTTCGGTCAAAGATAGGTATCCTAGGCCTATTGAGATGACTCAAGAGGGTATGGCTGAGAGAACAGGTTCCAAACAAAATACTATATCCTATGCAGTGAGAAATCTGGTGGATGAAGGGTTAGTTTATGAAGAAACGACCAGGGTAAAAACTAAAGATCAACGTCTGAAGGCATATTTTCTTACGGAGAAGGGTATTGATGAGGCCAAAGAGATAAAAAATAAAATGGCCCACCTTCCCGTGAAAATAGAAGTAGATGGCAAGGAAAAAGTTGTTCCGGTTAAAGACATAAACATGTATTATCATACAAGGTATAGCTTGCTTGAGATAATCCTACATATGGAGAATGGTACTTTTAAGATGATGGAATCAAAAGAAGATATATCTAAGGTAGCTTATCTTCACCATGTATCTGAATCTCCGAATATTGAGCCAAAAGAATATAATGAATTAATAAATTGGTGGTCTGGTGATGGGAAGGTGTTTATGGTACAAGGGGAGGAGGGCAGCGGAAAGACTACACTTCTAACTAAATTTGTACATAGTATTATAGAAGAAAGGAATATATTTTATTTTAAAATTAGGGATTGGTACACACAAAGGTACCTTTGGGATCATCTTGCAAATTTTTTATCCTCAACCGGTGAGCACAAGCTCTATGCGTATTTGGAAGCATCTAAAGATATCACTTTCAAAGAGGCTCTGAGGGCATTGACATTAGACCTTAAACATTTATCAGATGCCGTCATCATAATTGAGGACATAGAAAAGGTGGATAATATACGGGATCTTGTGTATAAAATATCTGAGAATATCAAAGATATAGAATCAACCAGAATCATATTATCCGGTAAACCGGGTTTGATCTCATCTGAGAAGGAGGAAAAAATTGGTGCCAAAACATTGAACTTGGATTACCGAGAATACGATAAGCCTATGTTTGTTGAATTAGGGAATGCATACAATTTAGATGAAGGGAGTGATATCGTTCTAGATGTAGTGCTGGAAGGAATGATCACACCTGAAGAATTTATCGCTATAGCATATATGTCCATCCACCGTCTTCCTGTTGAGAGGTCAGAAGTGATTAAAGTGGGAGAGGTTAACAGATATCTATTTAATGAATTGTTGCAAACTCCAATGCTCTCACGTACAATAGAGGATAAGGTGCTACTGCATGATTTTGTAAAAGAGCGTGTAGTAAATCGCCTTTGGGTAGAGGAACAAGAGATACTGCATTCCTTCGCCGAGGAGTATTATTACGTTATACCTAGTAAAATAGTTGAAGAGAAGATCGAATATCTCTATCATTCAATAAGAGCTGGAGATATTGAAGGCTTTTTAAACGGTTTACATGACTATGCAGAAGAAATCATATCATCCGGTTTCAGCGAACAGTTGATCAACGAGATCGAATGTATAGATGTTCCTCTAGATAAACAAGAGGAAGGCGGCGTTGTGTCATTTTGGAAGGGAGAAGCACATAGGACTATTCATGAATATGACAAGGCCATTGTAGCTTATAATGAGATATTGGATATATGTAACGATGAGGAGATAAAGACAAGGGCACATATGGGTATAGCTTCTGTGTTGGAGGCACAAAAACAGTTTAAACTGGCTATTGAACGGTATGAGTTGGCGATTAAAAATGCCCAAGATGTTGGGAAGGATCGAGATATCCTGCTTGGGAATATATATCAAAATCTCTCTAATCTATATAGTAATAAAGGGAGTTATGACAAAGCTAAAGAATATCTTAAAAAGGCGATAGCGTTACTGGAAGAACAGAATGATTATTCACTATTAACTACGTTATATCTCTTATCAGCTAAGCTAGAGAAAGAAAGCGGTGATCTAAAAGCAGCGTTGAAATATTTAGAGAAAGGCATGAAATCTTGGCGGTTTATAGAAGAGACCTATCAAAGAGCCGGTGGACTGCATGATATCGGTTCCTTCTACAAAGTGTTAAGAGAACTCGAAGGTGCTGAAGAGTTCCTGACAGAATCCATTGATATCTGCGAACAATTCGGTTACACACACCTTAAAGGATTGGCACTATTGAAACTAACAGAATGTTATATCGAGAAAGGAGACTCAGCAAAGGCTATCTCTAGTGCAGAGGATGCAAAGGACATCTTTAATTTCCTTGACCTTGATGAAGAGGAGGCGTACAGCTACGCATTGTTGGGGCAAGCGTATGCAAAATTGGAAAGAAACGATGAAGCAGAGTGTAATTTTAACAGATCTATCACCATATATCATAAAATAGATTCATCATACGCACTGGGCCTTGTGTACTTTTCGATGGCAAAGTTGCAAGAAAAAAACGGAAATAAAACAGGAGTGGCGGAGAATTACCGAAAATCGGTTATATCATTAATATCAAGTGGTGCTGACGATATGGCTGAGCAGGTTGAAAGGGTAATGAAGACGGTTCCACTAACTATGTGAGAACATGCCTAAACTGCCAAAGATCTTTCTTGAAAAATTTATCTCCGATGTATTGAAAGACACCTATGTGATCAAAGGACCGGAATACGGAGAGGATGCCGCTGTTATCTACATCGGTAGCGAGTACCTGGTTATACATCCTGATCCCATCTCCGGAGCGGTAAAGAATATAGGGTGGTTAGGGATCAACGTTCCTTCTAATGATATAGCTGTAACTGGTGCTAGACCGAGATGGGCACTTCCCACCATACAGTTTCCCGACGATTTTTCCAACGATGATATCACATCGGTGTTGAGTGAATTAAAAGAGGCCGCGGAAATTCTTGAAATAGGACTGATAGGAGGGCATACCGAGCTCGTTAACGACTTAGATAGACCACTGATAACAACTACTGTTATGGGCTTGACTGATAGACCTGTCTTTACGTCAGGTTCGAATCCGGGTGACACCATCGTTCAGATAGGCGGTGCAGGCATAGAGGGCACTTGGATATTAGCGTGTGAGTATGGCGGTGAGCTGATAGAGATGGGTGTTTCCCCCGATGTAATAAAGATGGCATCACAATGGCGTAACCACATCAATATCGTTGAAGATGCACTGGAGATAGCGGACATCGCCACATCTATGCACGATGCTACCGAAGGAGGTATACTTCAATGTCTTTACGAAATGGCGGTTTGTTCGAGTAACCGCTTTGTCGTCGATAAAGAATTATGGTTTAAAGAGGAAACTAAGTCGATATGCGGCATACTTGACCTGGATCCAAAACGATTGATATCGTCAGGATGTTTCATCGCTACCTTCCCTAAGAATATCAAACCAACTTTAGGTCATGTCATAGGACGTGTTGAAGAGGGTGAAGGGGAATTAATCTATAATAATGATATTGTGGAGGAGGAAACGGAGGACGAGCTTTTCAAGGCGGTAAGAAATTTTAACCCTTAGATTATTTATAGGTGTGGCACTCGGGGCAGTACCAACTCTGGTATTCTTCTCTGTATATAAGCGCACTCTGACAATCATTACAAATATTTTTTTTACCGAAAAATCTGGTGATTTTATCCCCGCTCCTTCTCATTGTTTTGCCAATGTTATCCATGTAGGTGTGCGTAGACTTTTTTTCCGCTCCATAATATGGCTCTTGGGAATAGTCGGCGGACTCCTTCTTATATACACTTTCAATTTTATGTCCACACCATTGGCATTCGGTCTTAGATTTCATTACAGGACCTTTACATATTGGGCACCTTCTGATTGCAGGATCCGATTCTTTTTTTGTATAGAAGTAAAGGACCACGATGATGATGATAATGATGAAAATAACTCCACAGCACATTAAACATGTGAATTGGTTATTTGATGCTTGATCAAGAGTCGTGTTCATCAAAGTCCGGATAAGTATGGAAATACATAAATCTATTGGAGGTGATGCAAACACAATATTTATACAATCAATAACAGATGGTCTATAACATGGTATGTCATGTCAGCTTGAAAGAAGTGAACTACTACTATATAACCGATGAACGAATGAAACTCTCTGCTACTGAACAGGCCACTAAAGCTGTCGACAGCGAGGTTAAAATGATACAGTACCGCAGAAAGAATGGAAGTACTAAAGATATTTACACGGAGGCGGTGCGAGTAAAAAGAGTGTGCGACGGTAAAGCCATTTTCATCGTTAACGATAGAGTGGACATAGCTCTGGCAGTTGAGGCGGATGGTGTGCATATTGGGCAGAGAGATTTACCGGCCGATACAGCTCGAAGATTGATGGATGATAAGATACTAGGTATATCAACGCACAATATGAAACAGGCTTCAAAGGCCCAAGAGATAGCTGATTACGTAGGTATAGGTCCAGTTCACAATACCCGTACCAAGGAAAGGGACGATAAAGTACTCGGCGTTCAGTGTGTCCTTGACATAGCAAAAAGGGTAACAGTACCAACGGTAGCAATAGGCGGGATCGATGAAAAGGACCTGAAAGCACTCGCTGAAGGAGTTGACATGGTGTGTGCCATATCAAGTGTTTGCCAAGAGGGTAATCTGTCTGAACGGATTAAGATGTTTGAAAAGATATTTCACGAAAAGAAGACTAGGTGGCGAACATGACTAGGATCGGCGAGCTCGGTGAATTCGGATTGCTGGAACGTTTGACCAAAGATATTAAGCCCGGACATGGTGTGGTTAAAGGTATTGGTGATGACTGTGCAGTATTAGAAAACGGTAGTTATTATGAACTGGTTACTACTGATATGCTTGTATCCGGTGACCATTTCAGATGTGACTGGCACAGTCCTCGGCAAATCGGTTGGAAATCAATTGTAGTAAACATATCTGATATAGCCTCGATGGGAGGTTTACCAGATCATGCCCTTGTTTCGATGGCACTACCCGATGATACGGAGGTTGAGTTCATGGAGGACGTATTCCAGGGAATGAAGGAGGCTTGTAAAGTACATGATGTCACTATAATTGGAGGCGACACAACACATGGAAGCGAGATGGTTATCAATGTAGCAATTTTAGGCCATGTGGAAAAAGAAATGCTGTGTTTGAGAAGCGATGCAAAGGTGGGTGATTTGACATGCCTCACAGGGGACCTTGGTAAAAGCTGGGCAGGACTCGAACTTTTGAAGGCAGGTAAAACAGGTCACACTGATTTTTATCTTCAACCCAGTTGCAGGCTTGATGTAGCAAGAAAATTAGCACCCTTTGTTAACGCAATGATAGATGTCAGTGACGGTCTTGCATCGGAAGTAAATCACATATGCCGAGAAAGCGGTGTCGGGGCCGAGATAATATCAGAGAAGATCCCCATATCTGAAAAAACTGCGGAAGCGGCTGCGAGTGTTGGTAAGGATCCTTTAAAATGGGCTCTTTCCGGTGGTGAGGATTTTGAGATGTTATACACAGTGTCCAAGGAAAATTACGAAAAAATCAGGAGCACGTATCCGACCATCATCGGCTCTATTATTGAAGAAGGTATATATCTTTTCGATGGTGAAAGAAAATCGTTGAAAGGTGGATACGATCACTTCCATAGGGTCTAGAGGTCCTTCCGCTTTCGAAGAAGGTAGGTTTCATAACCACATTCTCTCCAGAATTCGTTAGCTATATCGTTCTCAGGTGCGACGGTGACCACGGCCAGTCTTACACCTTTTTTTCGTATCCAATCTTCTGCTACCTCTACCAATAGACTACCTATACCTTCTCCCCTCCTGTTATCCTTTATATATATATCCATGATGACTCCCATATGTCTGACGGTGAAAAAAGATGCTCTTCTTCTCAATGTAGCACTGGCAAAACCCAAAATTTCGTTACCAACCTCTGCTACAAATGTAATAAAGCTATCCTGCTTAATATTTTCCTCCATCATAGCTAACCATTCTTTTTTTGGATCTTTTGATAGATCGTATCCCATCATTATAGTTTCATGCATTCTAGCCAATTCGTACCACAAGTTCGTTAATTCGTCGAGGTCCTTTTTTCTAGCTTCCCTTATTTTTACTTTCATAGGCAACACTTAATCGTATTCTCTTCAAAAGCATTTTCTATTAATATATATCTGTGAAAACATCGGAATTTTTCTCCAAAAACATCGGAAGGGGATAAAACTATAAATATGGAAAGGCATTAGGGAGGGTAAATAGAGAATATTGGAGGCATAAAACATGGCGGAAAAACCACATTTGAACCTCGTATTCATCGGCCACGTAGACCACGGGAAATCAACCCTTGTGGGTCGAACCCTGTTTGAAACAGGGGCAGTCGAGGCTCATAAAATCGCAGAATACAAGAAAAAGGCAGAAGAAATGGGTAAGGGTACCTTTGAGTTTGCCTGGGTAATGGATCGTTTGAAGGAAGAAAGAGAAAGAGGTCTCACAATCGATGTGATGCATCAGCGGTTCGACACCGATAAATATTATTTTACGATCATAGACGCCCCGGGCCATCGAGATTTCGTAAAGAACATGATCACAGGTACAAGTCAAGCAGACGCTGCGGTCATGGTTGTTGCAGCACCAGAAGGAATCATGGCTCAAACCAGGGAACACGCGTTTCTTGCAAGAACTCTAGGTGTAGGCCAGTTGATAGTTGCTGTCAACAAGATGGATGCTACGAAACCGGAATACAGCGAAGAAAGATTCAATACTGTTAAAGAGGACATGACCAAATTACTAAAGCAGATCGGTTATAAGGACGAACAATACCAGATACTACCACTAAGTGCTCTTAGGGGTGATAATGTAAAAGAAAAGAGTGATAATATGCCCTGGTGGGACGGAGAACAGTTCCTTAAGGCAATCGATAATCTTACAGTCCCTGAGAAACCGATCAATAAACCTCTCAGATTACCCGTACAGGACGTATATACCATTACCGGTATCGGGACTGTCCCTGTTGGAAGAGTTGAAACTGGTGTGATGAAACCCGGGGACAAAATAATGTTCAATCCTGCGAATGTAACAGGAGAGGTAAAATCAATAGAACAGCACCACGAACAGATCCCTAAAGCGGAACCCGGTGATAATTGCGGATTCAATGTTAGAGGTGTAGGTAAAAACGACATTAGAAGAGGCGATGTTGCAGGACCTGTTGACAACCCACCGACCGTAGCAGAGACATTCGACGCACGCATAATCATATTAGACCATCCAAGTGTGGTCACCGTTGGATATACACCCGTGTTCCATGCCCATACGGCCCAGGTCGCTTGTACTTTCATCGAATTAAAACAGAAGCTAAACCCAAGGACCGGGGAGGTAGTGGAAGAGAACCCAACTATACTCAAAAATGGCGACGCCGCCATAGTAACCGTGAAGCCCACAAGATTGTTCTCACTTGAAACTGCAAAGGACTTCCCAGAGATGGCAAGATTCGCTATTAGGGACATGGGGAAAACCGTTGCTGCGGGACAGTGTATCAGCATTGTACCGAAGAAAATGTAAAACCTCTTTCCAAACCTTTTTATTATACCCATTTTTCTGAGGAATCGAAGATGGTACAAAGAGCCAGAATATCACTGAGCGGGACGAGCCCACAACGCGTGGACGACATATGCAATCAAATCAAGAGGATTTCTGAAAGAACGGGAGTAGCTATCAAAGGCCCGATCCCACTACCAACGAAAAAATTGGTAGTTCCCTGCAGAAAGTCACCTGACGGAGAGGGTTCAGAAACTTGGGAAAGATGGGAGATGAGAATCCATAAAAGACTCATCGACATCGATGCTGACGAAAGGGCACTCAGGCAACTCATGCGGATACAGGTTCCCGATGAAGTTCAGATCGAGATAGTGTTGAAGGGTTAGTATTGGAATTATACTTTTGATAGATATCATAAATATCTTATGCTAGATGACGTATTGTGTGCATATGGCATCCAAATGCTTATAGATATGTACGAAATCTCTATCTATTTTGCTTCATTCGCAACCGCTCATCAGGGCCCATAGATATTGGCTCAACAACACATGTTCAGCCTATCTATGCACCCACTCACATTCGTTCGTGGGCCCATAGATCAGACCGGAAGATCGCGACCTTTGCAAGGTTGAGGCCGCGGGTTCAAATCCCGCTGGGTCCATCTCATTACATTCGATGAACCCATCGTGATTTTTCAAACACGAGGAATTGGTAATGAATCGTAAAATTAATGTACTATAAGAACAATAGGTGAGTCGATGATAAAA
>CAZAMQ010000046.1:0-19851 GCA_964486225.1 uncultured Thermoplasmata archaeon
TCGTATATTCGGTAATAAACCCGAAATATAATTATAATTTTTCGACTTTGTTTCCTAAAGATGTTCGATTACCGGCTTTCCAAATAGGCAACCCCGGAAACATTACTTATGCTGTAACCCCCGATTCACTGAGTTCCGAGACCGATCTCGGAGACCCGACTTTAGAGATGCTACGCTTATCGATTTCAGAGAGTATTGTGCAATGATAACGAATAGTATATCAAAGATTTCGCTGTAAATGCACAGATATACCCAGTCTAGCAGGACCTTGAACAGTGTTGAACGTATGAACATTGAAAGACAGATATAGAAAAATCGTTGTTCTCACAAATTTAAACAATTAACAGACATTAGGAGATTTTTTCGGCAATAATCAATCATCGAGTGCCATAAGGAAACGCCGCATTTTCGTGTAAACTTCGGCCTGAACACGCTCCCTCTTTTCTCTGTCATATGGTTCTAGAAACAGTGCGGTCCATGTCGGTCCTTCCGCCCTCTGCGTACTGAATTTATCTCGGATATTATCGATACCGTGCTTCATAGAAGGGTCTCCCAAGAAGGGTTTAACTCCGTCTGCGATCTCTTTCATATCGTGTAAGCATTGGGTGGTTACGGTATAGATATCATAAGCATCTTTCTCCGAATATCGTTCCCCTAGTACGATCCCCTTCATTCCCAAGCAGCCTGGAATATCGATCACGTTGAGTTCTGTGTTCGTCTCTGCCCCATCGGGAAGAACACCCCGTACTTCGATCGGGGATTTATGTTTGAAAGCCAGGTCACACCCCATAACTGTGCGAGCGAGCATGTCAGGTTGTATCTCCTGGTGCCGGTGTGAGGAATCGTCCTCTTCGACGGTTAAGAAATCTATCTGTATCATGTAAGTTTCACCGTTGATAGGAGATATCAAAGCTTTTTCATAACTGAAATGTATGGTTTCACCCGTCCGTCCCCTTCTTTTGTTGTAACCTCTGCTTTCAATGAGCTCAGATATAGTGGAATATTCATTTCGAGATATGTTATCGGGATCCAATGCCAGATCTATATCTATCGAACCTACATGTTGAAAGTCGTTACGACCGTATTCCTTTATCAAAAAATATGGTGCCCAGCCGCCTACAAGCACGATCGAATCATGATATGCATTCAAAGTACGTTCGATCTCCAACAATGCGGATAACGATGTATCGACTAACTCATGTGAGTACTTATGGGACAATCTCTCTGTCATTTTCTAAAACCCCATAACATTCTCTCTTAAAAACTCTGCCTGCTCCCTTCCCCTGGCAGGATGATCGTAAAGATCCAGGTATAACTGTATGTTAGACACAACACAAACACCTTCTATCATCCGCATGTCGAACAAAACCCCTTCATCGGAGGGTTTGATAAGGTATACATCCCCTCCGAACTCAACCGGTTCCAATTCCAGTGACCTTCTCACCCGGTCAAAATCCAAACAGTACATATAGTTGTCAGTCGAACGAACGAAAGGGGCCACCAGGTCCGCAGCCGCACCGAGGGTCAATGCATAACCTTCGACTCCCTTCAGCCTTTCCAGTAACTGTCGCCTATCTTTCAAAGAGCAGTAATAGCCGGTCATTTCGTGATCACTTATATCGTACACTTCTCTCCATGCGTTCAAAAGTTCACCGGGAGATCTCAAGCGGATAGCACCCCATTCCTTCTCCAGATACCCCTCGGCTTCCAATCTCTCGGTTACCTTGTACACCTGGCCGAGACTCACATCCGCCGCCTCAGCGATCTCTTTGGAGGTCCATTTCCTATCCGGTTCGGCGAGCAATCTACGGATTATCCACGTTGACTTGGTGGTAAATATTTTTTTAGATATCCGCCTTTCACGGGACGCATGGTTTTTACCGTAAGTTTCGATGAACACGCCTGGGAATTTGATGTAAGAATTTCCTTCAAGATCCACGAAACCAAGACCCAATTCCTTGCATAATTCCCGCCCCCTATCGCTTATGTAGGGTGCAACTAATATGAGGTGGGAACCTTCCGGTAAGAGCTGCATATAACCTGCTACCTGTGCTATGTACCTGGGCTCGCCGTTGTTCTTGAATTCAACGAATACCCTACGGATTTTATTATCGAAAGAAAGCTCTGCAACTAGGTCCGGCTGGTATGTATCGAAAACAGTGACATCATCACGCCACTCTATCGATAATACCTCGCCCAGGACATCTTCGACCGCCTGTTTTACATCGAACAAAATTTCACTATTCATAATAGTTTCACCAAATGGTGAAATAAACCAATACTATAAATATTTTATGTTTTCGAGAGTACTTCGGAGAGTAACGATTAAATATTTTAATCCCACTATATCACTTATTTCAGCAAATAGGTGAGATCTACACAGGTTATTGTATTATTTCGAATAATCAATTCAAAAAGACTAAAATTACGAGAACTCGCTTCGAGTGAGCGGAGGAAAAGTTCCTGTAAAACCTGACAGACTCGATCTGGAAAAAGTATTAAGTATGTCCAAGTTCTTATATGAATTCAAAGGAGAATGAAAGATGACCGACCTGGAGAGCATAAAGTCCACCCTGGCCCATCACAGGGACGAATTGAGAGAAAGGTACAGTGTCAAGTGGATAGGGGTCTTCGGATCCTATGTCAGAGGTGAGCAGGGAAAAACAAGCGATCTGGACATACTCGTGGAGTTCGAGGAACCTGTCGGGTTCTTCAAGTTTCTCGAACTCGAAGAATATCTGAGTGAATTACTGGGTGTAGAGGTGGACCTTGTATCAAAGAAAGCTTTGAAACCCTACATCGGTCGAAACATAATCCGGGAGGTCGTACCCGTATGACCCGTGAGATACGAGACTATCTCAACGATATCATCACGTCCATCGATGATGCGGAAGCATTCACGGAGGAGATGGATTTTGAAGATTTTATTACCGATAAAAAGACTACCAATGCTGTTATCAGGAGTCTTGAAATAATCGGTGAAGCTGTGAAGAGGATACCCGATAACATAAAGGACTCTCATCCGGAATTACCTTGGAAGTATATGGCGGGGATGCGGGATAAGTTGATCCACGGTTATCATGGGGTCGATCTCGAAATAGTTTGGAAGGTGGTCAAGGAGGAATTACCTCCTCTCAAACCCATGATGCAAAAGATCCTGGATGGGATTGAATAGAACAGCCCCATAAAACCCGCACCAGTATAACTATGTCAGTCACCGTCACGATAACATTTTATTACAATGATTTAAATTAATGTACCAAAAAACGGATAATAACGTTAAAGATGACAAAAACTGAACGTCTATACTCGGCCCTGCAGTCACTGATCAGAAAGGGTTACATAAGGCGTGAAGATGATGGCTATGCTATCTTGGATCCCCTATTCAGTGAATATTTAAAAAGAATGGACCCATGATGACCGTATCGAAGTGTCGTTTTAACGTGATCCTTCGGATAGGCTACCGGAAACGACACTAATAACCCCGTACAAAATTCTGTTAACTTCGATATAACGATATAACCCAAATCTATTTTGCTAATCAATTAGCATAATACAGCAACCTTTAAATAGTAAAAACTCTTTTTCTACAGTTATTATGAAGATAGTGGAAGATCGCAGGGAGTTCGGATATCCCGTTAGACATAGACGTAAGGTTCCGTTCTCACCGGATATCAAAGTTATTCAAAACTTCTCGGAGCTGAACCAAAAGATATTCCGGTTGGACAGCGAACTAGACAGATTCTTACTCAAACCTGACGATTATTTTGAATTGATAGAAGAGGCCTTCGCTTCTAACATCCATTATTCAACAGAATTGGAAGGTAATCCCCTTTCATTAGATGAGGTAAGAAAGATAACGAGAAACACATTCGAAGGATCCACTCGTACTGAATATCCCAGATTGCCTTATCAGGAGATAGTCAACCATCTGATCGCCTGGTTATCACCCATATTCCATGGTACATGGAGTGTGGAGATGATAAAAAGGGTACATGGTATGCTGATGACGGATTTCCATGACACGAACCCCGGGGAGTTCAGAACCGATAGAACATCGATCATAACCGATGATGGACAGGAGACTTTCGTTCCCGCACCACCGGAACATATAGAAAAAGAATTGACCGCACTCGTTAGTTGGTTGAACGAATACGGTGCCGGTTATTCACCTCTGGTCACCGCAACCGTATTCTTTCACGAGTTCGAAAGTATACATCCCTTCTCCGATGGTAACGGACGCACCAGCAGGACTCTGTTTCACGGTTATCTACAGTCCAGGGGACTTCCGAACTCAAGACTGTGCATGATAGAAAAGGAGATACTGGATGATAATGAACTGTATTATGACTTACTAGCCAAGACAGATTTTTACGGTGATTATCAAGGGTTGATCGGTCACTTTACCAGATCTGTATATCGAAGTTACGTGAAGACAGAAGAGATGTTCAGGGAAAGAGATCTGCTTTCATCGGACCTAGATGAACTCTCCAAACGTATATTGATAAAAGCAAGAAGAATGGGAGATTGGTTCGACCTAAAAAATGTTAGGATGTGGTGCGAAGGTGAAAGCGATTATCGATTGAGGACGAGGTTAAACGCTCTTGTGGAAAACGGAGTGATAAGTGAAAAGGGAAGGACCAGGGGAAAAAGATATATCTTCAGGGATCCACTGGAAGATATAAAAAGTCACCTTACAGGATAAAAATATCTTTACCCCATGGTATTTCAAACATCGAGCAAAAGAACCGCACCAATATAACCGTCCAGATCACTATGAAGACACCATGGCCAATATCTCGTCCACGGAAAGCACATCCACGGGAACCAGCGTTCCATCTGCCGTATAAAGCACGTATGCTTCTACCTCCTTATCAGCATACACCCCTTTGACAGCATGATAGTACACACTCAACTGTTTGAAGTATTCCTGTAAATTTGCCCCGGGCCTTCCGGTCTTGAAATCCACCAGCCGTATAGTATCGCCATCGAAGTTCAACAGATCGATGACCCCGTCGAAGAGGATCTTACGACCGTCCTTGACCAGCGGCAGCAAACACACCACCTCGGCTCTAACTTCGCCGTCGAGAGAGTCGATGTACTCCTTCACATTCTCTTCGTCAACGTTAGACGGCACAGCATCCCTACCCTTAACATACCTCTCGGCGAAGTTGTGTACCCTGGTACCGTAGTCCATACCCATGCCTCCGCCGGAACCGGAATACTCGATCAATGCGCGGGAAGTATACTTCATAGGAGATGGTATCTCAACGTCTTCCACTTTAAGCTCATGCTTAGGCTTCACCACCTGTTCGACCATATCCACCGCGGGCTCCAAAAACTGAGCCACTATGTTCATATTAACAAAGAACTGGCTCTCTTTACCCTTTTCAGCGGTCAAGAACAGATAGTTCTCGGCCCTGGTCATGGCCACGTAGAACAACCTTCTTTCCTCGTCATAGTCTCCTGATAAACATTTTTTCAGCAGATAACTGCGCCAGTTATCGTAGTTGAAGGGCATCCCATCTTTCGAGTATATCTTGTTCTGCCGTAAACCTATTGGGTCCCTGAACTCCAAGGGACTGCCGAAACCTCCGCCCCCTTTACTCACATCAGCCAGTATCACAACGGGATACTCCAATCCCTTGGAGCTGTGTATGGTCTGGATCTTGAAGACGTTCTCCTCGGTAGAACTGTCAACGTCGTAGGTATTCCCGGATTCGATGTTAACTTCCATGAAGTTGATCATCTCGGCAGTATTCAGATAGGTATAGTTGTAAACGTTCTGTAATTCTTCGATAATACCATCGCAGAAGGGATCGTCCATACCATATTTGTCGAATACCAGCCTGGCAAATTCGCCTATGGTCCTAGTTCGCTTCAGTTTACGGGCGAATCTGCACATGTCCCGGGGATATCTTCTTTCCTTCAAAATATGGCCAACTTCCGCGTAGCGATACCCTGCTAGATCTAGTAACTGGGCCCAACCCCTTTTGGAGTGTTCGTCCTTCACAACCCTTAACCATGCCAACAGCACCAGCGAGGGCCTGGTCATAAACAACTCTATCCCGCCTTCGTAGGCCACGGGTATACCGTACTTCTCAGCAGCCTTCAACAATCGTAAACCGAATCTTCTGGTTCGAGTCAGAACGGCGATATCTCCGTGATCCATCCGAGAGCCACTTACCAGCTGTTGGATCTTCCACAGTATCAGTTCTACTTCGTCTTCTGCAGTGTAAGCACCTATCTCGGTCTCTCCGGTGTTGTCAACAGCGGAAAGATGTGTTATCCGTGACTGGATCTCTTCCCTGTCAAGTGCCTCATCTTTGGTGGCTTTAACCGTTAGTCCCTGCTGGGAAAAGTCGATTATCCCCTGGGTCGAACGATAGTTTTCATCCAGAGGTATTTTACCTTCGATCTCAGTCGAATATTTTATACGTTTATGATCTTCGTTCAGCTCCCGACTGTAGTCCCTCAGGCGCTCTTCGAACAGCAATATATTGTCAACGGAGGCGTATTGGAAGGAAAATATACTCTGTTTCCAATCTCCGACAACGCAGATGTTACCCGTACGGGACAGCAACAAAGCAAGCTTGAACTGTATCTCGTTGGTATCTTGGAACTCGTCTATCATAACGTACTTGTAACTCAATTTTTCACGAAGCTCGTGGTCATCACAGAGTAGTGCAAAGGCGAAGATTATCATCAAACTGAAGTTTATGTAGTTCCGGCTGAGAGCGTACTCGATGTACTCGAAGTAAACATCATGGATGAACTGCTTCAACTCTACTCGTTCTTCGTGAAAACACTCGGATGCAAACCTTTCCGGTACCTGTTTACCTTCTCCCCGTATCTCAAAATGATCCGGAGCGTCCGCGGTGAAGCACTTGTTCTTGTATTCATTGAGTTTTGTTTTGAGTTTTGAATTTTTAGGTCCACTAGCTCCGGGCAAGGGCTCGTTGACCTTGTCGAACTGTTCCTTGAACTTGTCAAAATCACCGTCGAGATGTCGATCCGAGTTCCTGAACCATCCGTCGCAAGTGGGTATGATCCCTTTGGCTCCCAGGGTCTTTATCAACCCCAGGAGTTCGGTTTGATCACCGATCACCCTGTAAAGATCAACGTACTCCGGATGTTTCTCTATGAACGAATTGAAAAATCGTACGAATTCCTGTTCCTCGATCACCCGGTTTTCGATAACTTGGGTTGACGAAGTCAGCCTGTCTTGTATACCCAGTATCTCCGGAGCTTCGAATCCGTATTCCCTCAATATATTGTTGCATAGGCTGTGGAATGTGGATATGGGAGCATCTCTGAGAGCGGCTTTGTTGTAATCGCACTTATTGATGATCCTTTCCTTCATGTTCTCCGCAGCATTGTTGGTAAAGGTTATCAGCAGTAAATCTTCGGGAGAAACATCCTTCTTGTTCAGTATGTGTGCATACCTGAGGGAGATGGTATAGGTCTTACCGGTACCCGGACCTGCATCTGCTATGTATATCCCTTCGGTTTTAGTTATCAATTCCCTCTGCTGCTCATTGGGACCACTCATAGTATCACCAGATCCTTGTTATCCAACTGGTCCGGATCCACGTCTCCAACGGGAAATCCCTCCAATTTATACCCGTTCTCCAGGGCTATCTGTTCGGACAGGAACACTTCGAATTCATCCAGATCGTCTTTGAAGTAATTCTCAGATCTAAATTTGACTAGCTTCTTCAAGGCACTCTTGCAGCCCTTGGTTATGTATTTGGAAGTGTTATCCGTAACTCTATTGGTGTAGGCAACGAATTCGTCTAGGAATCCCTCCTCGAGTAAATCCTCCGGCAATTCACGATTTCCAAAGAAATCCCTGTAACCGTCGTAGCCCAGTAGTACCAGTGTTTTTCTACGGTTATTTGTTTCGGCAACGCCCTCTACCAAATAATAGTACACCACTTCCAGATGCACCATCTCGTCAAAGGTTACGGGATAATAGTTTATGTCAACGATATTGTCGGCGAGTGTTCCTTCGCCGGATACCCTGCCTCTAATGTTTTCCAGTATGTAGAAAAAGGTGAATCTGATCCGTTCACCAGGTACCACGGAGCGGTGATGTGCCAGGTACACCTTGGCCTGGAACTCGGGCTTCTTATCAAGATCACTTATCTCCGACAACCTCATTATCTTGTCGATGGTACTCTTCTTACCGGATTTGTGATCGATGATATGATCCTTCGATTCGATCAGGTCCACTATACCGGAAGCACCCACCTCCTCGTTGCTGAACCAGGCCTCCGTGATCGGCTTGTATATGGGCTTGCCAAAGTGCTCTGAAAAGATGTTGGTACTAAAAGTTCTTCTTTCGTAGCCGGGGAGTACTTCGTACTCCTCTTTAGGATCCAGATATTCCCGTAGATTACACATACCGATCTTGAATTGGGTCTCCCAAAGGGGTATCTCCAGGCCATCGATATACGGGATCATCTCATCCATCATCAACATCAAAAATATTTTTTGGTCTGTGGACTCAACGATCTCCGGATAGTTGATGTAGAATTCTGCAAAATCATGCAGTATGTGCCCCTTTCTAAAATATACCTTATCGGGGCGGTCGACAAATCTGTTAAAGAAGTAATCCTTCGGACAGTATGCCAGAACATTCAGGGCCGATTTACTGAGAACTTGCGTCTTGAGGGGTTTTATTTTCAGATCCTCCTTAGGAAAGGGTATGGCTCCATGGGATAGATCCACACCGTAGAACGCGTGCTCGAAATCTGTGAATTTTTCCACCTCATCCCGTGTAAATTCGTTGAGATAATAATCAGGTGTAACGTACTGGTTCATCACCTTGTTCTGGACCATGAAATACTGCAGCTCACCGTTTTGAAGTAAGATGGTAAAATCCGTCAGTTTCCTTTCATCGAATTCCTTCCTATCTGCCCAGGGGTAAACGGGTTTAATGGGTGTCCAAGAACTATCCATTCCCAGATAGAATATCACTGAACGGTCCACGTAAGCAGATCCCGGTGATGCTATCAGTACACCGTGTTTTTTTGGTTCCGTGGATATCTCAAAGGATTCCAGATAATATTTGAATGAATTTAGTTTCTCCTCGGTAACCTTTTTATCGAGCAATCCCAGCTTATCCAGGTGCTCCTTCAATAGACCCTGTTCTTTACCGACCAATTTTTCGTACTCTTTCACACTATCCTGGAATGTTAGGGACGGAACGCTCTTCAACAGTTTCTCCAGTTCCCTGACATCTCCATCGGTTATATTCTCGATAAAGAATTCGTCCTGTACTATGGAAGACCTCTTGTTCAGATGGTAAAGTATCGGTCGCACATCTCTGAGTTTCAAGCCCCTGCGGGACAGACCGAATCTCAGTATGTTGAGATAGGTTCTGAGATCGTCGTCTTCCTTTAAGTTGGTAGAAACCATGTAGGGGATATCCCTTGCCCGTAAGGCCGACTCTATGGAATGCCGATATGTTGAATTGTCCTCCATCACTACGGCTACGTCACCGGGTTCTTTGATGTTGTTAACGACGGCCTCCACTATCTCGGTCACAGAGTTGAATATCCTGAATCCCGGTAATGTATGCGACTCCTCATGGAATATATCTATGGTATCGTGATCCTCGGGCAGTATCTTTCGGTCTAACTGAGAAAATTGATGCAACCCGATAACTGCCACAGACAGATCATCGGGTATTCTATACTGTGCCAACGCATTGAACTGGTTGATCCCCTGAGACAGTATCCGGATCACCTGTCGGGTTTCGTGGTTGTCGAACCCTTCGTAATCCAGTATTGTATCTATTTCTCCGGTTTCCCTCCAGCAGTTCGTCACGTTATCCAGCAAGTAGTCTGCGTGCTTCAAGCTTAGCTCGGTTTTTTCGATCACCTTCAAAAACAATTCCCGTTTATCCTGTATCTTCTCTTCGTCAGCTAGCCTTGAAAGTGCCAACCGATGCGGCGTGGTGGCAAAATGATCAAGGCGTGGAGCCTCCAGCCGGGCATTCAGAGCGTCGGTAAGAGGTGCATCCACTGTGAGCACCAGGTCGTATCCTTTCACCCTCTCGTAGAGCTGGTCGATGGAGATCGCTTTCTTCAACTTTAATCTGATATTTTCTCCCATGTTCAATCAATCAATGGGTAAATCGTTGAGGCTATAAAATGATTGGGTAAACTAAGGGAAAAAGTAAGGGGACCGTAAATACCTAGAATATATCATGCTTGGGTTTCACTGTATATAGTTACTCATCTTCCGTTAAGTTTTCATCATCATTATCATCTTCTTCAATAAAAGCTAAATTTTGTTCCTTGATAGCCTCTAATGATTTGCCACCAATACCTTTTACTTTTTTCAACCCTGATAAGTCATTATAAGGGCGATTTTCGATTATATAGTCAAAGACATGACTTTTTGTACCAATAGAAGGTCTTTGACGTCTAACCTGAAAGCCTGTGGCTCTCAGGTGACATCGGGAATTTGATTCCCGATGGTATTGAAATTAACTTAGAAAATCAAGTATTTTCTGAGTGTCACAGGAATATCATTTCTGTTTATAGTCGAGAACCGAAAGTTTATGACTTATTATCCGGTTTTTGACTATATATGGCACACGAATTTGTAAGTCTTGACTCGTACGTGTGCCACTATAGTAGGAATTCTAAATTCCTACGGTCTAATGAAAGATAGAGGATAATACAAGATCAAACACCATCATAGTCGGTGATCTATCCGTAAAAGAGATGTGCAGTCAAAACAAGTACCAGAAAGGATTGCACACATCACTCCACAACACCGGACACATCGGAAGATTTGTTAGATTTCTGACCTACAAGGCACAACTTGAAGGCAAGAGAGTAGTAGAGATCGACGAAAGGAAGACCTCAAAACGATGTTGCGTTTGTGGAAGTGAACAGGATATGCCGATACATAAGAGGAGATATGAATGTGGGTATTGTGGTAGTGAGATGGACAGGGATAAAAATTCTTCCATAAACATAATGTCACGCTACCTATCCCAGAATGGCTTGTGGACAGCCTATCAACGCTTTGTTGATAATCTGCGACAAACAGACATTGCCATACAAGTACAGGCATTGTACTCGCAGGAAGCACCGTCACTTGGGGCGGTGTAGTTCACCTGATCTCTCGATGTAGTAAATCTAGTCAACCTATTAGCCTATGGCTACCAGCCGTGGGGTGTAGGCTATTTTTTTTCAGAAAAGGGTTTTCTACAGAGCCTAAAAAACCTAACTTTAAATAATATGTTAACGATTACCCTATTGAAGAGATGAAAAAACTTATACTCTGCGTGGATCGTGACGACGATGTAGGTGATAAAACTGGGCTAGAAACCCCCCTGATAGGCAGGGAAGAAAATATTAATGCTGCCATGGAACTTGGATTAAAAGATCCGGAAGATTCCGACACCAACTCCATTTTTTCAGCAGTATCCACTTACGATAAACTGAAGAAGGATGGTGAAGATGTTGAAATAGCTACGGTCTGCGGCTCTTCAAGTGTAGGCTACCGCTCGGATCAGATACTCAGTAAAGAGCTGGACCTGGTATTGGAAGTGGTTGAACCCGATACTGTGATATTGGTAACAGATGGAGCCGAGGATGAATACATCACCCCTATCATCTCATCAAAGGTTGATATATCCCACGTAAAGACAGTCTATGTGAAGCAAAGCGAGAGCGTAGAAAATTTGTACTATATGATAGTGAAGTCGCTGCAGGAAGAAAAAATGAAAAAAAAGATATTACTTCCTGTTTCCTTGGCATTACTAGTATTCGGTATATTCAGGATAATAGACCTCATAAGCGCATATTCATACCACGGGGGGGAAGCTTTCATGGGGCTATCCGGTTTTGGCATAGGTTTCATCTCCTTTGTACTCGGTGCTTACATAATTGGTAGGATATACGATGTAGGAACAAAGATATTGAAGCTTTATAAGAATCTTAAGAAGGCAGTATCAACTTCGGCCGTCTGGCTCCCCTTTACGGTGGTAGCGATATTGGTGGTTCTCGCCAGCGGATTAGGAGGGTGGAACGCTATGATCGGTATGGATGTACACGACCCCCCATTCATGATAATGGAATTTGCAAGCACGGTGATCTGGTGGTGGATAGGTGCAGTACTACTTCATGAACTGGGTCAGGTACTGCATCTTTATTTGACCCAGGGTAAAGTGAAACGGTCCTTCTGGGCACTTCTCTTCTCTACCATCGCTATGACATTGATATTTTGGGGGATCTTCCAGTACCTAAGGGCCATGTTGGGCATGGAGGAGATGAGGAACGTTATGCCTATGGTAGCGGTGATCATAGGTCTCGGCCTTTCGATAGGTGTGCTGGGTGCGGTGACACAGATCGGTGTCAGCGAAGATGAAGAGGAAGAAGAGTCCGAGAAAGAGATAGAAGAGGAAGAAAGGTGATGATCCACGGATATCGAACGATGGCTACCGGTATATGATACAATAATCGATGACTTTGGTTACTCAGAAGAGGACGACAAACGTTCCGCCGAACTACTTGCAACTTTACGGGGCAGCGATTCTTTGGAACCTTTTATGTATTTGGAAGGGAAAAAGGTGGAGGTACTGGGGCCGTTGATAAAAGAATCATACCATGATACTACGATTGCGGCTGGATCTGCTTTGTCACAGGCAGTTGACGCAGGTTGTGAACCCACACTGTTGGTTACAGACCTGGACGGTGATATCGCGCTGCAACTGAAGTATAATTCGGAGGGAGTACCTGCAGTGCTCCACGCCCATGGCGATAACATAGATGCGATAATTGAATGGGCACCCAAGTTCAGAGGACACGTAATATCGACATGTCAGTGTGAACCTCCCGAGGACATTTTCAATTTCGGAGGTTTCACCGACGGTGACCGTGCAGTCTTTATTGCGGATCACTTCCGTGCAGACGAGATACTCCTGAACGGTTGGGACTTTGAAAACCCGGTCACTTCAAGTGGTAACGAGGAAGGCAAAAAGAAAAAATTGGAATGGGCTAAACGGTTGATAGATATGGTAGAAACACCTGTCCGTATGCTCCCCTAGGATGTTTCGTCACTTATCCATCGAAGGAAACCTTTAGAACCGGTGTCTATATTCAACGCTAGTACGCAAGGTACTTCGTAGGGGTGTATCTCCTTTATGTCGTTGATTAGATCTGATATTCTCTCACGTGTGGTTTTCATTATCAACCCTATTTCGTCATCTTCCTGTATCTCATCTTCCCGCCTGTACATGGAACGTATATTGAATATATTTGCGCACCCTATCAACCTTTTTTCTAATAATTGTCGGACTATTTCTTCTGCCCGGTAGTCATCTGCTGCGGTAGTATATATCATGGAATACATATCTGTTCATGTTATCGGGAGTAAAAATATATTATGTACTATCTCTCCCTCATGAGGTAGACCATGAAGTTGATGAGATGTGATGCAAGAGAAGGATTGTTAGTGTAACCACACGCTTCGAGACCCGGGGATGCGAGAAGCGCTCTGATTTTATCGCTTATTATATCAGTTGCTATCAATCCATCCCTCCTTTCAACGGATGCGTTCTCCAATATCTTCTCTCCGGGTGCTGTGATTATCGTGATCTGCACCCCTCTCATCACCGCTGACTGAAGATCGTGCTCAAGGTAGTTTAGAAGAGAGGAGAATTCGGGTGTTGAGATAACAAATTCATCCTGGGTTTTACGAACTATTTCTCTTATTTTGCTCATTACCTTCTCCCTCCCATATATTGTGTATATCACTTGTGGCTCTCCCTTTTCTGAGAGTACCTGGTATATGGTGTTAAGCCTACCGAACACTTCTTCCAATTCACGCACCAGCCTGCCTTTCACCTCCACAGGCTCTGCAGGTCGATATATCCTGGGCCACCCTTCGCTTACAACGACATATCCCATCTCGTGAAGGGAATCAAGTGATTTGTAGACCGATGTGCGTGGTAGATTGGCCGTAGATGATATTGTCTCCGCATCAGCGACACCGTGGGCTACAAGCGCGATATATGTTCTTGCCTGGTATTCGGTTAAACCAAATTTTTTCAAACCCTCGGCTATCGATTCGTATTCTTCGGTCAGGTGTTCGACCATGGGTTTTTCAGGGTTCATTGTAGCTCGACTCGCTACAAAATATTTAAGTCTTACCGATAGATAGATGGCGTGATAATCATGGTCGTACAGGAGTCGTTACTCGAAAAAGGATTGCCGAAAAGAACACAATCCTTGTGTCCTGAGTGTCAAAGGGTAATTGATGCTGTCATCAAGGATGTAGAGGGAAAGGTTGTGATGAAGAAAGAATGTCCGGAGCACGGGAGATTCGAGACAGTATATTGGTCCGACACTGAGCTCTATCTCAGGGCAGAAAAATGGGCCTTCGATGGTATAGGCGTGGAGAATCCTGCAATTGAAGGTGCAACTACATGTCCGGACAACTGCGGTCTCTGTAACCTACATCTAAGTCATACGTGTCTTGCAAATCTTGACCTAACCAACAGATGTAATCTTCAGTGTCCGATATGCTTTGCCAATGCCAACCAGGCAGGATATGTTTACGAGCCATCCTATCAGCAGGTAGTAAAAATGCTTGAGGTGCTCAGATCCCAGAGCCCGGTGCCCACTCCTGCGGTACAATTTTCCGGTGGCGAACCCACGGTGTACCCGCATTTTTTTGCTGTGATCAAAAAGGCGTCAGAGATGGGATTTGCTCAGGTGCAGGTGGCCACTAACGGGATCAAACTTGCCGGTGATCCTTCCTACGCTCAGAGGTGTGTCGATGCAGGAATGCACACGGTATATCTACAATTTGACGGTTTGCGAGAAGAAAATTACATCGCAGCCAGAGGAAAACCACTTCTCAATGTGAAAAAGAAGGCCGTCGAGAACTGCAGGAACACGAAACCAAAGCCTCTGGCAACAGTACTTGTTCCCACGATAATCAAAACGATAAACGACGATCAGGTGGGAGAGATAGTAAATTTTGCGGTAAAAAATCATGATGTTGTAAGGGGGGTCAACTTCCAACCCGTCGCATTTACTGGACGCATTTCCCAGGAGGAGAGGGAAAAACAGAGGTATACCCTTCCGGACCTTGCCATAGGATTGGAGGAGCAGACGGGATACCTTAGTAGATATGATTTTTATCCTGTGCCCTTTGTTACGCCTATCTCACATTTGATATCTGTTATAAAGGGCGAGCCAATGATGGCATTCACATCACATCCCCACTGCGGCCTCGCAACATATCTTGTCATCGGTGATGACGGCAAGGTCAATCCGATAAACAAATTTGTTGATGTGGAGGGACTGATGCAGAGTATGCTAGACAAGGCAGAGGAATGGGACAACCTTCTACACAAAACAGCTTTCAAAGTGGGCAGTAAATTGAAGTCCGATAAGGGCAAAAAGAAGAGTCTAATTAAGAATATCAAAAAATACTTCGGAAAACACCTGAAGGAAGAGAATCTTCCCGGAGGTGTTACATTGGGTGAGATACTTTCAAGTATGATGGTGAAAGGCGATAAGAAGTCCGTTGGTGAATTCTCATGGCGAACATTGTTCGTCGGAGGGATGCACTTCCAGGATAATTATAATTACGATATAGAAAGAGTGAAGAGATGTGTCATCCATTATGCGGTCCCCGATGGGAGGGTCATACCCTTCTGTGCGTATAACGGAGGGCCCACGTATCGTGATGAGATAGAGAAAAAATATTCCGTCCCGATTGATCAATGGAGGAAGAAAAATGAGTCCTGAACTTGATCTGGAAAAATGCATGAGATGCGGTGCCTGCGTGGGCACCTGTCCTGTTAACGCCATATTCCTTAAGGAACATTCTCCTGAAGTGAGCAGCAAATGCACAGAATGCGGACTATGCGTCCGGGTATGTCCCGTTGGTGCCTTTCGCTTTGGAGGTGTATAGAGTGAACATAGACAGGGGCGATACTCTGGAATACGATGTTCTCGTAATAGGGGGAGGACCTGCCGGTAGTACCGCCGGTCGTTTTTCCGCTCGCCACGATGCAAAAACCCTTGTGATCGAAAAGAGACAGGAGATCGGTTCACCTGTAAGGTGCGGTGAGGGAATATCTCTATCTTGGCTTGATGAGCTAGAGGTCAAGGACACGAGTAGATGGATTAGCAAATATCTAAGTGGAGCTCGTATACACTCTCCATCGGGTCATGTACTTGAGATTGTAGAGGAATATGCGGGAGATGAGGTCGGATCTGTAATAGAGAGGGATCTTTTCGACAAGGACATGGCACGTTTAGCGGCAATAGAAGGTGCGGATTTTATGGTGAAGACCGCGGCTACCGGATTAATCAAAGAAAATGGTAAGGTGGTGGGTGTAACGGCGAAACAGATGGGCAAGGAGTTCAAAATAATGGCGGACCTGGTCATCGGCGCGGATGGTTTTGAATCCCAGGTAGGTCGCTGGGCCGGTATCTATGAGGCTATCAAACCAAAGGATATAATGACCTGCTTCCAATACCGTATGACAGGCATTAACATAAACTCTGATTTTACCCATTTTTATATGGGTACACGAGCGCCAGGGGGCTATGCCTGGATATTTCCAAAGGACGAGGTGACCGCCAATGTGGGACTGGGGATCCAATTGAGTCGATTGAAGGGAGAAACAACTCCAAAGGAATATCTCGATCAGTTCATCGCAGGTCACAAGGGTTTAAAAAACGGTGAAGCGATAGATATGGTAGCGGGGGCTGTATCCGTAGCTCATCCACCGGAACGTACCGTTGCAGATGGCATCGTGCTTGTTGGGGATGCATCACGTGTGGTAGATCCCATAACAGGCGGTGGCATCGTGAACGGGCTAAAACAGGCTAAGATCGCCGGTGAGTTCGCAGCGGAAGCAGTCTCTGAAGGTAGAACGGACGTAGAATACCTTAAAAAATATGAGAAGCTGTGGCGCCAGCGACTGGAGAACAAATTATGGCGTAACTACATGGCCAAGGAGAAGGCGATGTTACTTGACGATGTGATGTACGACAAGATAATAGACGCACTTTCAGACATGGATCTCAGAAAGGTAAGGGTTGAGACCATTTTAGAAGGGGTCAAAAAAAAGTATCCTGAATTGATCAAGGAATTCGAAGGTATGCTCTGAAGGTGGTTTTTAAACATGAAGAAAGTTATCTCCGAGCTTATGATCGAATGTGTTAAAGGTGATATTGCCTATCAACATGATATGTCGGCGGTGGTCAATGCTGCAAATGCGCAGTTAAGAATCGGTGGTGGTGTAGCGGGAGCGATACATAGGGCAGCGGGACCGGATCTTGAGAAACAGTGTCTCCCCCTTGCACCCATCAAGCCCGGAGAGGCGGTTATAACTAGCGGGCATAAACTGCCTAACAGCTATGTGATCCATTGTCTGGGCCCTATCTTCGGTGTAGACAAACCGGAAGATGAGATATTGGCAAACTGTTACCGAAATGCGCTTATCCTTGCCGAAGAAAACTGTATAGATTCAGTTGCTTTCCCTGCGATCTCAACAGGTGCTTTCGGTTATCCGATGGAAGAAGCTGCAGAGGTGGCACTGAGAACCGTGATAGACATGGCAAGAACACTCGAAAAGGTGAGAACCGTCAGATTCGTGCTTCACAGCGACAGAGACCTAAAAATACATGAGAAGACGTTGGCAAGATTATCAAGTTAGTGATCGTCGTATGGATCAAAGTAACAATAGAAAGGTTCCTACCGCAAATAACAACAATCAGTTTTTATAATATAACATCTTCCTCCATACAGGATAAAGATGCGCATATACATATCTATGGCAGGAAGCAATCCCCGTTTAGCCCTTAACGGCCTATGGGCAGTGCTTAACGAAGGTAAATTCGAACCTCAAATAGTGGTGATCCTTTCTCAGAACGATAAAATTACTAATGAGCTGGAAAAGAGCATGCAGAGGCTACTCAGAGCTTACGAATTAGACACCGATATAATGACAGTAGATACCTATGTAAATGCCCTTCAAGTCACCGAGAGCGATGACGAGGTTGCTCTTGATATAACCGGTGGTGATAATGCTTCAGTGGCAAGACTTCTAATTCAGGGTGACTCTTCTAACCGGAAACACCTATTTTATCTGCATACCGATGAGAAAGTCGATATCGAGACGTCTTATCCACTCATGGACCACCGTAAGATCAAGCTACAGGATCTCATGTACGAGGAGGTGAAGTGATCTGGATGAAGTACTTAAGAAAGAGGAACTGATGCTGATTCTTAACGATGCCTACCGAGAAGGCCTGGAAGAATTCACCGTAGAGGAACCTTACTTCAAAAAGAAGATGCTGGAGGTAGATTTGGGGCATGACCCCATTATTGTAACCCTATCTGCCAAGGGCGACTTTCAGCACCCGTCGACCCTGAACAATTACTGGGAAGCATCGGACATACCTGGGTTTTACGATTACAAGGATTGTCTTTTATCTTCGGGATTGGTGGAGTACAGCAATTGGAACGATTTTGTTGAGTGGATAGGGTACCTTCACAGGAATAAAACCGACCCTACGCTGTCAAGTAGATCGATTTATCTTGCATTGGATACCAATCTAGCCTACTTGCGTTTGTTATCTAGAAAGTTTCCCGTTACATATAACGGAACCATGGTAGAAACTTTGGATTTCGACTACATAATGAGCTCAATAGTCGAAGGTGAGATCGACCACAAGATTATGGCGAAGTACAGTGAAACCGACCTGAAGATGATGGGGATGTACACCGAGATAGGAGACATCAGATACAACTTCAGGAACCGCGGAAAACTATCTACCAGGAAGGCAAAGTTCGCTACCCTTGAATTGAGTTACATCAGGGAGAATCTCAACTCGGTCAGGATCAAAGGTACCGCTTCCAAAAGCGATTCCGAGAGGAACGATATCCGTATCGTTGAATCATTGGAAAGCTTTGCGTGGAGTAAGGATATCATCCCTGCCCTGATATCAACAGACAGGAATATGGGTAACCATGCAGAGAACTCGGAGATACCATATTTCATACTTGAATTTCCCCATAATACACCTCGGAGACAATTGGTGAACACGAAAGTGCTTTTAAATCTCCTACATGACCTTGCACTATCCTTCGGTGCAATAAGGATCCCCGAACTGGAGACAACTCTTTTTGGTATATGGGTCGGAAAGATGGACTCCGACTATCGTAACGAGTGCATCCAGACTTGGGTGAACTCAAATTCTATAATCGAAGGATGTGTAAAAAGGGACCTTGATGTGCTAAGAAATCTTTAGGGTTGGTATCAGTAAGCCTTAAATACTACTAACAACAATGTATTATATCCCAACAGAGGAGAGTATTGTGTCCTCCGTTGAGGGACACCACATCACAACCCCAAAGGATTATATAGAGGGGCTTTTGTGTGGTGAGAACATGTATCATGGGTATCTGAGAAACCCGGTGTATTCCGTGACCTCTCGGATCCGACATACGATCGACGAAAAGGTGCAATCCTTACATCCGCCAAATCCCCGGAAATGCTGGGTATGGATTCAAAAACACCGAAAGGTGATCTATGTAATCCGCCAGAAGTTGAAAAACTCCCAAAAACTCCGGTTGATCCTGCCGGCGGTCACTGCTATTGGAATCCGATTAAGACATGCGAGTCGAGGGTGGTTCGCCCACCCGGCAAACGGCTCAGTAACACGTGGATAATCTACCCTTAGGTGAGGGATAATCTCGGGAAACTGAGGACAATACCTTACAGGTCTTGGATACTGGAATGTTCCAAGGTTTAAAGCGTCTAGCGCCTAAGGATGAGTCTGCGGCCTATCAGGTAGT
>CAZAMQ010000047.1:0-19199 GCA_964486225.1 uncultured Thermoplasmata archaeon
GCAAAAAATATCGCCATTGTAGTTTTTGTTTTCATGTTTTTATTCCTCCTCTTTAGAGGGTTCTCTATTGTACATTGATTATCTCATACTTAAAACTTACGTTCGAAAACTTACATAGAGGCACTTTCATTTTTCTATCCAAATATCACACAATATTTATATCACAATTACATCTCGACTTGATTGGTATAATGCCAAAAAAGACCAAAATCGAAATCGATCGAGAATTATGTACTGGATGCGGAATCTGCATCAAATTCTGCCCTAAAGCAGTCCTCGGAGAATCGGATACCCTGAACCAGTACGGCAACTTTTATGCGACGGTACTATGTCCGGAAGAATGTATACTCTGCAGACGTTGCGAGCTTTACTGCCCGGACTTTGCCATCAGCGTTGAGGTGGAAGAATGAAAGCACCAGGTGAATATTTTCAAGAAGGTAATATAGCATGTGCAGAAGGTGCGATGGCAGCAGGTCTCGGGTTCTTTGCAGCATATCCCATAACGCCGGCATCGGAGATAATGCATCATCTTGCAAGAACACTGCCCAAAACCGGTGGTCGATTCATACAGATGGAAGACGAGATAGCCAGTATGGCAGCCATTACCGGTGCATCCTGGACGGGACTGAAATCAATGACTGCCACCAGTGGCCCGGGTTTCTCTCTCATGACTGAGAACATTGGTTATGCCTATATGACAGAAACCCCCTGTGTAGTTGTTAACATACAGAGGGCGGGACCGTCAACGGGACAAGCGACAAAGCCGGGAACCGGTGACGTGATGCAGGCACGTTTTGGCAGCCACGGAGATTACGAGATCATCGCACTCTCACCAAATTCCGTTCAAGAGATGTTCGATTTTACCGTAAAGGCCTTCAACTTAGCCGAAAGATATCGTACACCTGTAGTGCTACTGGCCGATGCTGGTATAGGTCATATCAGAGAAAAATTCACCATACCTGAAAAAATCGCACTCGTTGAAAGAAAGAAGCCATCAGAGAGGTGCAAAGAATTCTTCCATACCGATGCGGAAGACCACGTACCCCCCATGCCGGCCTTCGGTGATGGTAGAGAACTTCTTGTTACGGGATCCACACATCGTGGGGACGGTACCAGAGACACTGCGGGTTATGATACCCAAAATAGACTAGTGCGTCGATTGAAAGCGAAGATAGACGACAACCGTAACAGTATCGTTGAATGGGAGGAAGAGGACGTTGACGATGCAGAGCTAGTAGTTATCTCCTATGGCTCCATGTCAAGACCGGTACGAGGGGCGGTGCACAGAGCACGAAAGAACGGCCTTAAGGTAGGATTTTTCCGACCAAAGGTGATGTGGCCCAGCCCGGAGGAACGGTTAAAAGATATCGGTATAAATTCTAAAGTCCTTTTGGCCGAACTATCCCTTAGAGGCTATAGGATGGAAGTTGAGCGGTGCGTCGGGAGTGAAGATATGCGTATTTACGATAGGTTGAATTCGCTGCCCACTATCGACCGGGTCTATAAACGTATAAAGGAGGTGATGAGATGATCACCGGCAAAGAACTCAGAGAAAAATATATACGTAATCAACCGACTGCTTTCTGCCCCGGCTGTGGCGATGGTATGGTGCTTAATGGCATGTCAAGAGCGGTGGAAAAATTGGAGATCCGCCGAAAAGACATCGTAGCTGTCAGCGGCATAGGATGCGCCGCCTGGATTGTCTCACCATACTGGCGTGTTGACACCTTACATACCACACATGGTCGGGCGATACCTCACGCTATGGGTGTAAAGGTAGGCAACAAAGATTTGAATGTAATTGTTGTTTCCGGAGATGGTGACTGCGTAGGCATAGGGGGAAACCATTTGATCCACGCCAGCCGGAATAATATCGATCTTACGGTAATCATGATAAACAACGGACTCTACGCCATGACAGGTGGACAGGCAGCTCCTACCACGGATTACGGTTCGCATACGATAACAACACCTTACGGCAACCCTTCTCAGGGTATGGATGTGGTGGAACTCGTTAAAGCGGCTGGCGCATCCCATGTAGCCCGCTGGACCACATACCACATGAGAGAATTGATCAAAGAGATGGAGTACGCATTGGGAAAAAAGGGTTTATCGTTCATCGAAGTTCTTACACAGTGCCCTACCCGTACCGGAAAAAAGGACGGTTTATCGGGTCTTGACATGCTGGGATGGTATAAGGAGAACACGAGTAAATATCCGAAAGACGGTAAGATAACTGTTGGTAGATTCGTGGATATAGAGAGGCCAGAACTCGCCCATGAGATATATGAACAGATAACTTTGGCAGGGGGCACGCCGAGATGATAAAGATCCGTATAGGAGGCTGGGCAGGGCAGGGTACGGTACTTGCAGGAGTTGTACTCGGTGAGGCATTAGCCTTGGGACAGGGTTACGATGTCGTGCAGACCCGTTCGTACTCTGCAGCAGTGAGAAGCGGTATCTCGTTCTCGGATGTGATCGCTGACAAAGAAACCGTAGATGAACTGACCATAGATATTCCGGACTATATGATAATCCTGTATCAGAAAACCCTAGACGCGTGGATACCCTTGGTCGAAGAATGCGGATGCCTGATAATTGATTCCACCCAAATCCGCGAAATACCCAAAACTAAAAAACTTATCAGTATCCCCGCAAGTGAGATAGCCAATGATCTTGGTAACACAAAAGCCGCAAACATGGTGCTGCTTGGTGCTCTCTCCAAGATTTTACCTGAACTCAACTACAGCGCCCTGAAAGATGCTGTCATTAGGGTTGTTCCCGAACGTTACGAAGAGAACAATATTAATGCACTAGAAGCGGGCTACGATTTTGCCGTTGAACTCTGAATATGGGGAAAATCTTATTATCAACACAGAATTTGCATGAGGGATAACCGATGGAAGAAGAAGGCATCAGCAGGAAGAAAATAATCGGTGCTGAGGAAAAATTTCGCTCTCTGATAGATAGAAGGAACGAGTTGAACGATGAAGCAAAATTCTTCAAGGATGAGAGAGACAACGTGAACGAGGAGAAGAAAAAAATACGTGATGCGCTGAAGGATAATAAGAAAAAACGTGACGAACTCGTAAAGAAATCGAGAGCGCACAAAAAGAAAAGGAACGAACTACAGAAAAAGGCGAAGCAGTTGATCGAATTCAAGAAGGAAAAGAGGGAGAAGCTGGTTGACAACCTGCCTGAAAAAGTAGAAGAACTAAAGGCTGAAATAAAGATGCTGGAGATCAAACAGGAAACCACCCCTATGAGTATCCCTAAAGAACGTGAACTCATAGACAACATCAAGGAACTCAGTATTGAGTTAGATGAAAAAGAAGAGCTGCTTGAAGAACAGGATGAGATAGTCAAAGAAATTGGAAGTTTCGACAAGAAGATCGATGAATTATTCAAAAAAGCCGACGCGGAGCACGAATTGGTGGTGAAATATTCCAAAGAATCGAGAAAGTACCATGATGAAGTCGAGAGATACTACAAGGAGATGGCAGATTTGAATCGAGAATCCGATGAATGGCACCAAAAATTCCTCGAGATCAGGGAGAGAGCCGATCACTACCATCAGCGAGCAATGGAGATGAAAGAAGAAGTCATCGGATTAAAACGTGCACGGAGGGAAGAGAATAAAAGGCGGAGGAGAGAACTGAAGGAACTGAACCTTTCAGTAAAGAAAGAGCTCTATGATAAGAAAAAGTTAAAAAAGAAAGAAGACGAGACTATCAAGAAACTGAAAGAGGAGGGTAAGGTGGATATCTAAGGTGTGCTCATGACACGAGTTCTCATAACTGGAGGGTGTGGGTTCGTAGGTACAAATCTTGCAAGCTATTTGTTGGACCATAGTAACTGGCGTATCAATATTCTCGACGACCTGAGCGAAGGTAAGTTCAAGTACCTTACGTCGATTGAAAATTACGATGACAAAAGGATTACCTTCTTCCGGGGCGATGTTCGGGACCGAATGGATGTGGAAAACGCTATTGGTGGATGCGATCATGTTGTACATCTAGCAGCGAAGACCGATGTCATATCGTCCGTAAACAACCCCTTCGAAGACGCCGATGTCAATATAATGGGAACACTTAACGTATTGGAAGCCGCCCTCCAAGAGGATACGGAACGATTCGTATTTGCATCCTCTGCCGCACCACTGGGAGATCAGGAACAGCCCGTTAACGAATCAAAGGTGCCGGAACCACTGTCTCCATACGGTGCTAGCAAACTGGCAGGAGAAGGTTACTGCAGCGCATACGCGGGCAGTCACGGTCTTCGCACAGTTGCGCTTCGTTTCTCAAACGTTTACGGCCCGAACTCATGGCACAAAGGCTCCGCTGTCGCACTGTTCATCAAACAGATACTCCAGGGGCAAAAACCCATCATATTCGGCAGCGGTGAACAGACGAGGGATTTCGTTCACACAGAGGACATATCCGATGCAGTATATCTATCACTTACCCGTGAATTACCATCGATGTACGAACTATTACAGTTGGGAACGGGTAGAGAGACCACGGTAAACCGGTTATACCGCTTGATTAGCAGATATCTCAACGAGGATGGCATCGACGTTCCGAGACCGATATACGGTGAAGCGAGGGCCGGTGAGATATTCAGAAGTTACTGCGATATATCACGGGCAGTTGATATCCTGGGATACGAACCCAATATCGAGGTTGAAGAAGGAGTAGCGGATACCGTGGAATGGTTCAGAACGAACTATCGTCCGTAAAGAGGGAAAGAAATGAAGATACTTGTTATCCCGACCACTGACTGGACGGGGCATCCAGTACCAAACCGCTTGAATTTCATTTTCGACAGATTAGCACGACGTCATCGTGTGGACGTATGCCATTTTCGGTTATTTCCTGAAGAACTTCGTCAAACAAGATGTAATCTGATACCAATGGACAGTGCATGGACGCCTGATGTCAGATCCTACTACCTACGCAGATTCATCGATCACGGACGTAAGATCAGCCGAATATCCGATGATTACGATATTATCCTTTCTGCCAACATACTGCCCGGGCTTGCTGCAGGGCTACAGAGATGCAGAACCGTGGTGGATTACATGGACCTTTTTCCAGAGAGTGCAGCTTCTTACTTCTCGGCACCTATGAAAAACATTGTGAAGCGTACGGTGTCCTTAGTTTGTGATATCAACCTCCAACGTGCCACTGGTGTGATAACAACCACTTCCTTGTTCCATGAATACCTTAAAAGTAAAACATCGACACCAGTGGAAGTCATCCCCAACGGTTTGGATACGGATGTGATGCGTCCGGTTGATTCCGAATATATCAGTGAAAGACATGAACTGGGTCATCCCGTGCTTGGATACGTGGGGTCGCTGGAGTCCTGGATAGACCTTGAGTTTATCATAGACATATTTCCCATGATCCTTAAGAAGTATCCAAGGGCCTCTATTATCGTTGTGGGACCGGGGCTGCATACCGGATATGCTGAAACGTTGAAAGCAAAGGTAAAAGATCTGGGGTTGGAAAAGAGGGTTGTATTTACCGGAAGGATCCCCTATGAAGAACTCGCACCCTACATAAGCGCCATGGACGTAGGGTTGAACCCGAGAAAACCTTGGGATATGAACAAACTGACCATGGGCGGTAAGGTACTTTCTTATCTAGCATGCGGCGTACCCGTTCTCAGCAGTAACATGCCTGTTATAGAGGAGGGATTCGGAGACGGTAGAGGGGTGTTCACATACGGAGACGTACATGACTTTATGAAAGGATTGGAGTGGGCATTGTCAACTACGGTGGACCCGTCAACTGTCAAGAGCTACGACTGGGACATCATTGCCGGACGATATGAAGGCGCTCTCAAGAGATTTCTTAAATAGTTCAAAAATAGTTCAAAATCTCGAATAGATTCGTGAGTTACCTGCATCAAAGACCTTGTTGGAGATCAATCCGAAATTTTTTTCGTACCGATGTATCTCATCAACTGCAGTTGCGTTGTCGTATCTTATCAATATATAGTTGTTGAAATAGTCCGTAAAGATCAGATAACTGGCCCTATAGTTATTGGTAGAAGGTATGTGATAACCGAAGGTCATGCCCAACTCAAATTCGTCACGGACACCGGAACGACCCGAACGGAATGAAACTGATGAATCATCCGTAGCTTCCAGATACCGGAATAGACCTTCATGGGTATCCATGATATTCACCCGACCATCCGTATGATGCTGGGCGAATCGTCCTGCATGGTATACTTCACTCGAAGGGGTTTCTAAGGCATCAACAGAGTTCTTTGTTATGGGAATGGTTAAAAGAAACAAAATCATCAATACCGTTACGACGACAGTAGATATCTCCTTTAAACGACGTATCTTGATAAGGCCCGGCTTGGATATCAATGGTATCAATACGGAGGCGGGAACGAGTGCCGTGAGAAATGCACGTTCTATAAGATAGCCGTTGTGTGTTAGCGAATAACCCAGCCAAAGATAACAGCCGAAAAACCATGCCGCAAAGAATAGCGCCCTACCTCTTCGACATCTACTGTAAAAAAACAATACCGTTAGTCCCACAAAACTCTGGATTATGCCCATAACCATACGTATATCGTTGACAAATGAATATTCAAAACTAGCACTCGAAGGGCCGCCCATAGAAAAGCCCTGGAATCCACCCTCGACGATGCCATCATATAAAGATGTAAGATATAGTTTGATATCCGGGAGCGTGAAATATGCGATGGTTAGACCTGTGAGAAATACTATCGGAAAGATCACGGAGGGTTTGAGGTAGTACCAACTTCTTCGCCTTAGTAAACAGTAACATGCAAGGACGACTAATATTGTAAGATTGATAGCGGCGATTATTATCATCCCGGGATGCGCGGGGATTATACAGAAGAGCATCAAACTTGCCAGAGGGGCCAATCTCCGGTCCCTGGTCTCCAAGTATAGATAGAGTATCAGCCAGAAGACGACCCATATCAGCAAGCCGTAGGCCTGTCTCGCCATGTGATATTCCATGTACCAATTGAGTGAAATAAAGGCCAGTGGTGCCATCACCGCACCCTTGGACCATACCCGTCTCGAAATGGTGTATATCATAAGAACTATGATGGATGCCAGTATGGTTGGATATATTCTTGTGAAGGTAAGGGCCTCTAAATCAAGGACCATGATATTCGATGCATAGTATATGTGCGATAGGGGAAATACGGTTCGTGTGAAATCGACTGCACCGGTCTCTATTATATCCAACACAGGGGGTATCACATGATATATGTCAAAGACAGGCACCATATCGTGAGTAAAAGAAGGTAATGTGTAGATAAATAACACGGGTAGCATGATACTGACCATCTGTTCTTTGTAACCATGTTTCACGGAAAGAAATATTGCTGCCGCGGCGCATATAAGGCCAGGCCAAAAGGTCCAGTACAGTTCGCTGGCGTACCAGTAAGGTGACGCTTCGGGGTGACCCGGCTGCGTATATCTAAGTGTTATCAACCACAGCAGTAGGGCGCTGGCGATGACGAGCCGTAAAAACCACTTTCTCAGGATAGTTTCTTCTTTCACGATGAGGTATATGTACTACGGTTATCTATATTTTTTTATTCTTTACCTACCGAAAAGGGATAAAAGCCGTTCTCTTAACATTTTAAATATATCGACTATCAAGTCTTTCACGATTATGACGAATCGACGGCTTTTTTCGAAGTGCATCATTGCAGCTACTATTATTGTGAAAAAAAGTCCCGTTGATATGTCGGAGACCGATTCGTAACGGGTAACGGCTTCACCGGGACCAAGGCCATCGCCTATGGAAACCGTTGTCTCTGCCGGAATTATATCGAATAGAAAGCGAAAGGAAGGATACGGTATACCGTTCCAGAAACCGAATACCATGGAAGCTTGTATCATGTAGAAATCAGTAGTCAGTGGATAGAGGAGAGCGATGCCCTCGCTGAGATCAAGGACCAAGTGTGAGCAGAGGATGAATATACCTATCCATGCATAGGGAAAATATTTTCTGTGGTAATAATAGATATAAACACCGAAGAGCACGGGTAATATGACCAATACGAACACATTATGGAAGAGCAGACGATGTGCTCTGAAGAAGATATCAATATCTGGTATGACCGCGAGTGGAAGCATTATAAGCGACTTTCTAGTATCGACCCTGAGCGCAAGGAGCACAAGGAGGGGGATCACTACGTGTGCAAAGGTGTCCATCTATTCTTTTACCCCACTTCATGTATAAAACGATTTAGGGTGCCGAGGCTTTATGTGCACAAAAACAAAATTTCAGATAACATCCGATATGACAACACTCGGTGCCGAGTCCGGGTGGGCAAATTGACTACTAGTGTAATCGATGTTCGTGTCGAATCATTGGGTATAAAGGCCCTCTCCGACAAGTAGTACGAGAAGCTCGAGGGTATAGTGTTCAAGGAGAAGGGTATTTAGGTTTGAATATAACCAAGTTAAATAACAGTACCAAAATGATCACCAGTGATATGTGATGGAACTCAGGTATGGTTGTGACGTCCCTGGCGGAGTCATGGACATGTGTAAAGGCGTTTGAAGTTGCCTTGATGTCAGTGGTCTCGTTACCGGATGCGGCTCCGCCGGGTATCTCTATTTCGATAAAAACGTCCATTGTTTCGTTTATTCCAAGGGACCCAGTATCAGGTTTGCTGTTATCGTTAGCATCCCAATCATCGTTTACATAATCCCATACACCGTTACCACCTATATCCGTACCCATCAATATACCCTCCGCCGTATATAGGCTTACGTTGTATCCCATAGATGAAGATACAATAAAGTCGAAGATGTCGGTTCCGTTCCCTGTATTTTGTACAGTATGATCATAAGATATAATGTCACCGGGCTCGCCAGTATCCTCGTTGTCGGGCTCTATGAGAACTCCGGATGAGATGAATAACATATCAAATCCCCGGGATGTAACGCCGTTGGATTCCAGACCTCTTACAATAACATCGTATATACCGGCAGATGCATCGGAAGGTAATGTAAATTCATAGGCATATAACTTCCAAAAGGAAGGCGTACCAGGATCTGTCCCGATAAGATCCATCTGTTTCCCGTCTATAAGTAAGGTGCCATGAGGATCTGTTACAGTGAGATTGGTCCCGACGATATCATAGGACCCCAGAGGGTCACTCACCAAGGCTTCCAGCAGGATATCGTCCCCTGCGAGGAACTCTTCCGCCGGGTCACCTTCTCTGTAGAACGTGATGTTCTCCACGCGGACATAGGTGTCCGTCTCCATCTCCAAACGGGAATCGAACTCCTGTGAATCATAAAATAAGGTAACCGATCCTTCATCATCAACGGATATTTTTACTTCAAGACTGTTTCCTCCGGGGATCACCAAATCCGTAAGCATCTTGAATTCGTACCAACCCTCCGAGTCTACATTACGGGTTTGCCCGGATATCAGCTCACCGTCGTAAAGCAGTTCAATGGTAACATCGGGTCCCGTGTGCCCTGGGAAATCAGGATCTAGATATAGATGTACGTGAGCTTGACCGTGTAATGCAAAATCTCCGGCTAAAGGCGGCTCCTGATACCATGTGTTATGGCTGTCTTCGGGGATGGTGTATGTCTCTGTGCTGTTACCTATACTCGTGTCCATGGTATCACCTGTATGTAGATAGAGGGTCTTCATCACATGGGGAACTGGTGTTCTAGTGGTGAACTCGGCATTATCTTCCGATACACTGTGATTCACCGACGAGGCGTAAAGCCTTGTGCGATCCGTTTCACCCGCGGATCCTTCAGGTGTAAGCTTTGCCACCTGGAACTCGATATACTCCTGGGACCCCAGAATAATATGAGGGTTACCGGAACAGTCCCATAACGGATCGACCCAGTCCCATATCCCGTTTCCGTTCTCGTCCACTGCGATAATATCCCCTCCGTACCTCAGTTCAGTCCGCCATATCAGAGAGGACGAACCCGCGGATAATATGTATTCGTCGTTCACATTCCCGATATTCATTACCTCTATATCATAAACCGCTTCAGTACCACCGGTAACCGTCTGCTCCCCGTCGGGATAAACTGAAACCCCTGGATCCATCGGTACGATGAAGGAGCATGTCCCTATAGCGGATATGTTCTGCACATCAGTTGCGTAAACCTTTACGGCATACCTACCACCATGTGCTTCGTCTTCCAGGTAGAATGACGAGGTCCAGTTAGACCAATAAGGTGGTGAATCGGGGTCTATGTCGTTCATCATCATATTTACCTTTTCCAACATTACGGTACCATTGGGATAACTGACGCTCATGACGACCTCTGTGATAAGCTCGGCACTGATAGGATGTGTAACGTTTGCTCTGATCTCCACGTGATCACCGGGCTCAAATATGGTCTTATGGTTACCCTCGGTATCATACGTGGTTACCTCGTCTACGGATATGAGACTCAAAGTAGGTATTTCCAGCCTTGAGTCATTGTGCTGAGAATTATATATTATGTCCATCTCCAGAGCTTCGGTTTCAGGGTCTCCTGTTATCACGGTCTCAACGTAAAGTGAGTCACCAGCAGGTATGATCACATCTCCGGGATCCAACATTATGGTGTACAAGCCCGGATTGCTTATAGGAGGCTGTTCTCCCATGCCTATGATACCTCCTTCGTGGTAGAGTGTGATGTTCAATCCCGGTCTGTTTTCACCTACAACCTTTGGAGCAAGATGGAGGTGGACAGAGATAGTTTCCGACAGTTCAAAGTCACCGGCAAAGGGTTCGGATGTCCATGCGTGCTCTCGCATACCGTCCTTGTTCTGTAGATTGACCATAAGCTCTTCCGTCCCGGCAGTTGAGAGCAGACCGTCGTTTTCCCGCAGGTACAATCGATAGCGCTCGGTGGAAGACCTAGTCCGTGTATCGTATTCGTGTCTGAGATGGGCAGTATCTATGTTATTATTCCAATCGGTAGCGGCGAAGACCACCTGAAAATCCTGGGAAAGCTCGATGCCTACCGCCGTCTCAAGACTGGTAGCGTTCAACGCGATCGGTACTTTACCCAGGGTCTCCCATGACCGACCATCGATCCTACCACTGTACCGTAATAACTCGGCACTGGATACCTCCATGCTGCTTCCATTGATGATCACCATGTAATCTGCACCGATATCCATCCAGGAGGCCGTGTATCCCGTTGAAGGGTCACCATCGGCGTCTATGAATATGCGTATAGTGTCCTCACCAGTTCGTACCGGTAGTTCTACAGGACCGATGTATCGGCTGACATTTTTTCCCCAATATTCTTCCGGGATATCAGGGTTTGTAGGAATGGTTGTATTCAACCACATATCCGGGCCGTGGGGCCATTCGGCGACTCCGTCACCGTCCACATCAGGCAGCCCCTCGGGTGTGAGCATCTCACTATCCAGTGTACCGTTGTTGGTAAAATCATTGGGAAAGACGTCGTATATGTCAGGTATGCCGTCGCCGTCACTATCCACCAATTCCGGAGGTCTGCCCCGTTGGTAGGGTATCACGGCACCACCCAGCATATTCCCTTCTACCCCTATCATGAAGGAAGTTGTGTCGTTTTCAGCCCACGAGTGCCTTCTGATATCTATGTTGGGATTCCATGCACCCATCGGTGTTAGATCATCGATCGGATCTGCCTGAATATGTTTATACTGCCAGTGTACGAAGGCCCCGTTAACGGTTATATCATCGGGAATGCTACCGACATATATATTGTCAAGGTTGGTCGGCAGCAGCGATGCCGTACCTTCACCGGCTGCAACATCGACGACTTTCAGACCCACCACAGAACCCGTAGGCGCTCCTCCCGATATTCTTGCCTTTACAGTGAGTTCCAGGGTCTCTTCTCCTACCTCTTCATCCAGATACAGTTCTATGCCATCATCGAAGGGTGTCCATGGAACCAAGAGCTCTTCTGCATTTTCATTGTATATCGATATCTCTTCTATGTATGAGGCGGAATGCCGATTGTACTCCAATGTAAAATGATCAAGGAACGAGTCACCGGATAGGGAGACAGTGTCCAACCGCAGTATATCAAATTCTTCACCGGGGTCAACTACATCGGGGCCTATCTTGCTCACCTTGGATATTATAGAGGACTCCCCGGGCCGTACGCGTCCCGCTGTTACATAGTGTTGCTGGCAGCATTTTGTATGGATAACGACCTCCGGACCGTTAATATCGTTCATAGGCAGCCATACCTTCAATTCGAGCTCGTTTCCTTCATGGTCGGCCTGGAGACTACCTTTATGCTTGTAACCATTCCAATCGTGGGAAGCGTGCTCTGTTTGGAAAGTGTAGTAGGAAGCGCCCTTGATATCACCATCCCAGCCGTAAACCTCGATACGATACTCCGCTTGAATATCTCCTAGATCATAACCACCCCATTCGTGCGTATCAACGAATACGTGTACTGAATATACACCCTCTTCGCTTTGGAACAGGGGACTGTCCGTATGTACGTAGACATAGAGAAATCCGTTTTCATCTCGGAGTCGATATTCGACTATCTGCAGATGGGGAGAAACTTCCATGTACGCAGGATATGCTTGGTATGCCCTGACATGATTCCAGTCATCGAAATTACCGTCTATCCTTATACCGACTTCGTCACCGGGGAGTATGATATATAAAGTGGTTACAACACCCCCTATAAGGAGGAAGAGTACGAAGTAGGATGCAATACTCCTTTTCGTGAGTAGTCCTCCCGGACCTTCGGTCTGGAATCCTCTAAAACCGTTGATCATACCTTTATCCCGTTTCGGCACGGTTCTCTTCCGTTTTTTCAACAAACCGTTAGTGAACCCCTCTTCACCCCTCTTTTTTGATGAAAACCCGGAAGGACGCTCATCCTCCCGTTTACTCGCTGTTTCAACATATCTTTTTTCAATATTCGTAAACGAGTTTCTCTCTTTTCGCCTCTTTAGTATGAATTTTCGAACGATATTATCCGTTTGAGTGCTCAGAGATATATTAACAGATGCCTGATCCTGTTCAATACCAGCCTCTTCCTTCCATCTACGAGTTTCAACAAAGTGTCTCACTATATGATCCTTATCTCTTCGAACTGTACGGCCGCTCTTCTTTTCGCCGTCCTCCGTCAGCTCACGAAGATTTTCGAGTATGCTTTTTGCACGGTGTTCGCCGATACCCTCTGTCTCCATGAGTTCTTCCATTGAAAACTTTAATATGTCTTCAACATAGCTGATACCCTTTTCGTCCACCAACCTCTTTGCGGTCTGTAAACCGATACCCGGTACCCGAGTTAGCTTGCTTATTATATCGTCCTTGGACGCAGCCATCCACAAAATATCTACTTCATCTAGTAATAGCTTTTTGGTATATTGGTTTGCTGTTAAGTACAAAGATCTCTCTTTCCATGAGTACAAGTACGACATCCGCACGAAAGAATTAATTACAGTCCGTTATTACAGTGAAATGATGAAGATGTACGATATAATTATTATCGGAACCGGGCCAGCAGGATATACCGCTGCACTGTACTCCGCTAGATACAGGCTCAATACCTTACTCATAGGCGAGATGCCGGGTGGTATGATATCCGAGGCTCCGGACGTCTGCAATTTTCCTTCATACGAGAACATAAGCGGCATGGAACTTGCGATGAAGATGGAGACGCACGTAAAATCCTTGAACGTTGAAATCGTTTACGACACTGTAGAGGAGACACACGGAGAGAACAATGAATTTATAGTGAAGGCAGGGCAGGGAGAGCACAAAACCAAAAAAGTCATACTGGCTACAGGGCAGGAGAGGAGGAGACTGAACCTGGATAGGGAGAAGGAATTAACAGGTAAAGGTGTAAGCTACTGTGCCACCTGTGATGCCGCCTTCTATCAGGAAAAGACCGTAGGTGTCATCGGCGGTGGTAACGCCGCACTGGCTGCTGCACTACTTCTTGCAAGGTACGCAGAACACGTAATCGTGTTCTATAGGAAAGATAAATTCTTCAGACCCGAACCCATCAGGATACTTGAAATTGAGCAAGAAAAAAAGGTAGAAACAGTATTCGGTGTAAATGTTACCGAACTCTTGGGCAAGGATAAACTCCAAGGGATCGAACTCGATAACGGTGAAACTTACGACCTCAACGGCTTATTCATCGAGATCGGTTCTTTACCAAACTCAGAATTAGGGAAACAGCTGGGTATCGATATAACAGGAGAGGGATACATAGTGACCGATGATTTCCGCAGAACAAATATACCCGGTATATACGCGGCAGGAGACGTGATCAATTCACCTCTCAAACAGGCCATCACCGCTGCGGGCCAAGGCGCCGAGGCCGCTGACAGCGCATATCAAGATATACAGCGTGAAAAGACACACCGGGTGGTGAAAGATGAATAAAAGGTACGGACTGATAACACTGGTCGCCGTGATCACCGTGATTGTGGTCCTTGTCACCGCAGCATCCCTACCGGGCTACATTAGGAAGACCGGAAACCTATACAAATCCTTTGAATACGCCCAGATGTACATCGAGGACGACACCTATCGTGAACTCATCATAGAGTACGACTACGTTCCCGGGCTCGAACCTTCACACCGGGCTATGGATGGCTTGAAAGACGTGGTTTATACATACACTGACAAGAAAAGTGTTATAGAGCGTACGGACGACCAGGTCGCCTTTAGAGATACTGAACAGATCTACACTGAAGATGATGTTTTCCAACTGGTGGACACATACAAGAGTTACCAGCGAGGAGGCAACACCATGGTACTCTATGTATTGTACCTTGACGGTACATGGAAAGAAGAGAACGTCCTGGGTCTATCTTTCGGGGGCGACAAAATAATAATTTTTATGCACACCATAATAAACGTTGCAGGGCGAAGTCAGAACCTCAATCCCCAAGATATAGAGACCTCTGTACTTATCCACGAATTCGGCCACATTCTATCTCTGGTGGGTATGGATCACGAGAGCGATCACGAAGACCCTGATTATGAACATCATTGTGACGAATCCGCGGGTTCCTGCGTCATGGCTGCGGACGTACAGATAAGGATGGGTAGATACTCCGAACCCCCGCCAACTGATTTCTGTGCATTGTGTCAGGCGGATATAGAACAGATAAGGCAGATGGAGGATGATCCGGATATCGAGGAGTTCATCACTGCAGCCGCTTTGATAGGGCAGGTTGTGATCGGTGTAGGATGGATTGTCGTACTGGTACCAAAAAAGAAGGATAAAGAAGATGAATATTTACTTTACAGTGAACAATACGGCAGCGATTTGAATAAGTAAATATCAGTTCAGCCGGAAAGATACGGTAAAATCTGCATCTACGTAGTTTTCTGGCCGGTTGATATCCTTCAACCTTAGGACCTCTATGTCAGTACTATCTATTTCATTGATAAGGCCGCTGATATGTCCGTCACCTACCACTGCTACCACCGATCCGTACTTTTCTTCCAGTTCCATTATGTTCTTACCCATGTACTGGTTCCTTTCGTCTATGAGTATCCGGGTCACCGAGGGCATGTTCTCTGCCAGCACATCCATATATCTCTCTTCGTTCTTCTGATAGCTGTCCAGCTCCTCTTCTATCTTTTCTTTTGATACGAAAAGTCCTGCGAGCATGCCGAACATCATATATATCTTCTCTTTGATGCTCATCGTTCTCATCAACCTGTTAAACACTTCTTCAGCCGGTAGGTCTATGAGAGCTACCGTGGCCCCCAGTTCTCCTGCGGCTTCTACAGCCACCAACATCTCGCTTCCCGCTATCACCCCGTATTCATCGGCTATCCTTTTCTGCATCAGTGCCATTGCGCGGTATATCAGAGGTGCTTTTCCATGGTCTCTATCTCCGGATTTAAGTGCGGCATACCTACCCTTGTCCAGTTCAACGGCCACTACCGCAGGACCTCTCAACAATATCTCGTTCTTTACCCTTTGCTTTATATCAAAAACGTGGGCAACTCCTATGATCGTGATCATCTAGGCACCGTAGCCGTCAGGAGATATAAAAATATGCGGTTTAATTTCATCTGCAACCACAGAGGACTTCGGCAAGCAATTCCAAGGCATTCTCAAGCTCCGGTTTATCCAACTTGAAGGTCAGTCTTATGTATCCTTCGGGGCCCTTTTCCGAACTGAAGTATTCGCCGGGAACTATAAGCACACCCCTATCCCTAGCTTCCTCGGCGAAATCGACCATGGATACCGGGATGTCGAGTTCTGGGAACGATATTATCCCCGGAGCTGGCTCCACCCATCGAACTCCTTGTGTTTTCTTCACCCATCTTTTCACCAGTTTGAAATTACGCCGGGCCACATCACGTGAGATATATCTTTCCCTATCTTTTATTATTTCCAGGCCCACTTTTTCCGAGAGCACCGAGTTGCAAGGCATCAAGTGCTCTTTAGCTCTTCGTAATCTTTTCATCAGCTCCAGGTTCTTCGAGGCCACCCAACCGATCCGCAGACCGGCAAAACCATACGCTTTAGATAGGCTGGAGGTCACCAACACATCAGATCCCAGCTCCAGGGCCGATGAAGTCTCGGGTAAAAAATCCCGATAGACCTCATCCACTAGAAGCAGGCTGTCTAGCCTTTGCAATGTTTCGTATATGCCGACCATGGCCTTTGGTCCCATGTGTACACCGCTGGGATTATGGGGATCGGTGAGCACGACCATCCGGGGACGAGAAGAGGTAAGAACATCCGAGTTATCCTCCCTGATCCGGAAGCCGTCTTCGAAACTTCTGTTGAGTAGTTCCAGCTTCATCCCCAACATAGATGGTACGATCTGAAGTGGGGGGTATGTAGGGTCTTCAGCTAGAACAGTGTCGCCGGGGCGGAGCAGTGTGGAAAATACCAGGGTGTTTGCTGCCTGCGTTCCTGAGGTTACAAGCACATGAACGTCATCTCCGTATAATCTTCCGATGGCTTTCTCCAGTTCCATGGTGATATCGGGGTCGACACCGAGCTCCATCGTAGGCTCCGGAACCATAACATCACCCAGGGTGGAGGGTGGTATGGCGCTGGATGCCAGATCGTACCGCGTATATTTATTGGCCACCAGCCAATCCAACAGTGGGAATGACATCATATCTTGCGGTACTTTTCGACGGCTATCATTGGAATTCAAATGCAGTGCCATCACCTTCTTCTTTTCATCGAACCCTTTGGTGTTGTAGAACCGTATCGCCCTGTTATTTCTGGAGAGGACCTCTAATTTGATTATATCCACTCCCTCCTCCATGGCGATCTTTCGCTGGAATTCCATCAATTCGCCCCCTATGCCCTTTCCGAAGTGTTCCGGGTGTATGATTATGGTGTATATCTCGCATATTTTTTTTGACGATATCGCATCATCGTAATTTGTTGAATGGAGAAAGGCGAGTATACCTCCTTCTTCATCCTCCACCACCCACATACCATCTACTTCGAACCGATCCCGTAAAAATTCTTCCAGGTGATCCTCCTGGTATTCTATGTTTTCTTTATCCCATATAGTACCCATACTTTCCTTCTCTAGGGAAATGATCCTGGGCAAGTCTTCTTTCTTTGCACGACGTATGATATGTACCATATGATAAGCATATGAAAACAAGCATAATACATTATCGTTTTAATCGTTTTTAGTTATGTACAAACAATAATAATCACGATCCGTTGATATTTTTCTGATGTGATGGCCATAGTTACCGGACCTACACTGTCCACATATCCAACAAGTTGGCGATAGAGGGATCAATTCTATTTATTCGTCGGAGAGTTTCCGGTTGGATACGGAGGATTGATGGTTGCTCGGCGTGGTTATCGTACACTAGATCACCCATAGCCGGCGGTTTTCACCATCATATTCGCTTTCCACTTCTTCTATCACCTCTTGAAATTTTTCTCCATAATAGATGTAGTATGTACGCAGCAGTATATTATCATTTGGTAAATAATTGATTTGATCTTTTGCCTGTTGCTGAATAAAAGATAGAATCCTCCAACATTAAACTTTTTCATTTTTATTCGTAATAGAATTCCTTTAATCCATATTTTATCAATGTCATCATAACTTACAGGGATGGGTTGAAAAAAAAAATAAATTAGAATCGAATGTCAGATGATCAGACTTAAAAATTATAACATATCTTAATATCTGTCTGCTTTCAAAAATAATTATCAGTGCAAGTATGAAAAGTTTTAGTATAGAAAAACCAATTCCTTGAAAAGTGGGTTCTCTAAAAAATCCATGATAAGGTAACAATATTATGGAGAATATCATAATTACGATCAACGACGAAAGGTTAAGACATTTTACAGTGTATCCATTATTCTTATTCATTTTCATCTTAGTCCATAATCATAGATAGTAACTTATTAATCTTGGTTGTGCCATTTTCTAATATATAGAACGATTCACCCTTTAAAAAAGGCCATTTAGACTTACTACTTCTAGGATGTTTAAAGGCTAATACATTATTATGTATCCTGACCTTTTCTATATCCCCAAAATTGATAGGAATATCATCTATAAATTGTTTGTTGGACAACAAGACTATACTTTTTTCTCTCACAAGGATAGTTCTATGGAATATAGAAGATGATACAAGATAACCAAAAAGTATTAGAATAATCAATATCAGAAACATTATCAGTGATATAATCATGCCGATGTTATTCAATGGTACAAATTGAAAAATAGCATACCATACAACTGAGATTAATAATAGAGTGCTGAGAACTCCCACATTTATAACATTTAACTTTGTAGTCATTTATACCACGTCAGTATGTACATTCAACTATACATTTGGTTAATTCTATACCTAGGCAGACCGCACATGCAGACCATGAGATTATATCTACTCTCAGATTGTAAGCTATCCAACAAACAACTGCACAGATTTGACAGATTGCACCACCACTAGGACTATCGTATTGAGTCGCCATACTTGCTATAGGTGCAAAGCAGTCTTCTAAAACGCAATATGCTACGCAATCCCAATGAATAGTAACAATATGATAATCAAAACAAAAATCCATACATTCATCAAAAGACCAATACATCATACAGGTTGCAAAGTCCCAATTCCATAAATCAGGACAATCATCCCAGCCTGTTCCACCGACCCATCCATTATACAGCATCGGATTACCCCAACCCGGGTTCCACCGGCCGCTGGGGTCTCGTGCGTTG
>CAZAMQ010000048.1:0-18075 GCA_964486225.1 uncultured Thermoplasmata archaeon
ACACAAGGATTGAAATTGCAAAGCGGATTATAGGAGCTAGTCTATCATTGATCAAACCAAAAAATGTAGTGATGGATTCTTGGTATTTCTCAAAAGATCTGATAGAGTTTATTGAGAAATACGATTTGACCTGGGTCACCAAAGCTAAATGTAATCGTAAAATATATCATGAAGGTGACGAAATAAGAGTAGACTCGCTACCGAACAGGGTTCCAAAAGACAAATTCAAAGAAATAAACGTTGAAGTCTGTGATACCAAGTACATCAAAGTGGCCAAATTACAACTCAAGATGAAGAACATCGGTAAGATTAGTTTGCTGGTGTTGGAAAAAGAGAATGGTGACTATGAGTATATGGTTACCAATAAGACAGATTACACATCTATGGAGACACTGAAAATATGGAAACAACGATGGGCTATCGAAACGTTTCACAAGGATTGCAAGCAAGAGCTAGGATTAGGTGCATACCAGATGAGAAACATGAACGGGATAGTTATACACCTATCCCTAGTGTTCCTCGCGTATGCCCTCCTAAAAGCTCTTTCTTGCTATCCTGGAGCATTGTTGAACGGATTAGCCAAAACTATCGGTGAAGCATGTAGATGGATAAAAATCCATCTTATTGCTAACCTTGCCAGCTGGGTAATTGAATTGTTTGAAAGTCTGAAAAATGTTGAAAAAGTCGTTGAATTAGTTAAAAGTAAATGTGTCGCCTAAAAAACGCAAAAGTTATGTGATATACATAACATGTTCACGAGTACGATCTTATCGTCCAAAGAGGGGTGGTTGTACGAGAAGAATGTCAAAAACACCCAGGAGCAGCTTTTGAAATTGATATATAACGGTACCCTGCAGGGAAGATATGATCTACGGAGAAGAGAGTACTTACCTCTGTCAGTGATAAAACGTTTTGATGACGAACGGACTTATTACGTCATCCCTCCCCCACCGCCCCGGGATATGTGGTCCAAACGCAAGGAACATGCAAAAAGAAAGGATATCGTGGCAGGTATGGCAAATGATTTCCGGGACATGGATATATATCGGTTTGACGGGTTTGTGGTGGACCTTTTGGAGAGATCCGGATACGCTACGAAGACAACACCTTCATATGAAGATCATGGAAACGATATTTTGGCCGAAAAAGGCGGTGAAATCATCCTGGTGAAGGCCGTAAAGAAATCGCTTGACGAAAAGATCGGTCTCAAGGAAGTACGAAATGCTGTGGATATCATGGAAAGCTTCAACGCAAATCGAACCATACTGGTCACCAATACCTCCTTTACAAAGACTGCACGGGAAGTGGAACATAAATCCCATGATATCGAAGTGTGGGACGGAGAAGAGTTAAAAAAGTTACTAGCAGAACATTACATGAATGGTACTTCCGGGGATGACATACCAGCCCTGGGTTCATGCCTGATACTCGACGGGATCTTCCAGGCCAGCTTCTTTAAAACCCTTTTGTCTAAGGGTGCAAGATTCGCACCTGCCGCAGGCCTTTTCGCCACCTCTGTAGCAGCTCCAGGTGTACTCCAAGGGTACCCCCAGCTCCATGCCCTTCGAGATGATCTCGGATTTGGACAGGTCGATGATGGGGTATCTGAGGACCACGGAATCTCCCTGTATGCCCGTTTTGGTTCCCATCGTAAAGGCCTCCTGGAGTGCCCGGAAGAATTCGGGACGACAGTCGGGATAACCGCTATAATCCACAGCGTTAGCACCGATGAAAATTGCCTTTGCGCCTATGCTCTCGGCGTAGGAAAGGGCGTAACTCAGCAGTATAATATTCCTTGCAGGTACGTAGGTTGACGGTATGTGGTCTCCGATATCCTCCTTTGCATCGGGAACAGGTTCACCGCTCCGGAGGAGTGACGAGCGGCTGATCTTCTCCAAATCTATATTGATGATTTTATGTTCCTTGACCCCCAATGATTCCGCTATCATCTTTGCACCCTCTATCTCCCGATGGTGTCTCTGACCGTAGATAAAGGTGAGTGCGTACAGCTCGTACCTCTCCTCTCTTGCGATGCCTGCGGTTACTGCGGAGTCAAGGCCTCCGGACAGCAGCATCACGCATCTCTCGTTCATAGATTCTTCACCCATGCCCCCTGCCCCCTTGACTCGTCGACTCCGATTTCAATAGTAACTATACTGTCGGGTATCTCAAGCTCCTCCAGTAACCGTTTCAGTACATAACCGGCAAGCTCCTCTGCGGTGCTCCTTCGGATGTCCAGAAGCAGTACATCTTCTCTGGGAAAAACATAACGTTTGCTACCTAGTTTGATCGATATCTCATTTTCTGACTCCTCCGCCGTTCCTGCGGGGAGTATGATCCTGTGGTCCAGTTCATTGGCGATATCTCGCAGTTTACCTTTGAGTGGGATAAAATCCAGAACGAATCCCTGCTCTCCCTTGGCCCCCTCTACCCTTGCATGAATCGCATAATTATGGCCGTGAAGCCTGCCGCACTTATCGTGCTCCGGTAATATGTGGGCTGCGGAGAAACCGATGTGTGCTTCCCAACCATTTATCTCAAGTCTTATCATGGCTAGATTATGAAGAGTGTTTTTGACTTTAAACCTTTGCCATAGTTACTGTAATATACTAGGGGGTAGTTAACAAGGCGAGGCTTTCAATATGAGCATAGAGAAAGGAGATCACGTAGAAGTGGATTATACTGGTAAACTGAAGGACGGTACCGTTTTCGATTCGTCCATCGAAAAGATAGCGAAGGCGGCCGGAGTGCACGATGGGAACAGGAATTACCAACCCCTGGCGTTCAGAGTTGGAGATGGTAAGTTGATACCGGGCTTCGAAAAGGGAGTTCTTGGGATGGAACTGGGCCAAAAGAAGACCGTAGAGATACCTCCCGAGGAAGCTTATGGTAAGAGCGGAAATCATCCCCTTGCCGGCAAGACTCTTTTCTTCGAACTTGAGGTAAGAAACGTTCAGAAAGGGAGATAGTTCCACTGCAAATCATACTATGGAACAGTAATCCTTTTATTCACCCCCCTATATCACTATACCCAGGTAATGAATGAAGGAAAACAATCGACCTTTGCGGATTTCGTAAATGTCGATAGCGTGGAAGAAGCGCGGGATGCACCATCAGCTATACCATCCGCACTCAGTCGAGAAAACCGGCAGGAGCCTATCGTATCGAAAAAGGATGAACCCGTTTCAACCGTTAAAAGCTGTGTTCCAGACAGTGAGCTACAGGGGCCGTGGGATGATATGTCTGAGGACGAGCGCATAGATTTTATCAGAGAGCACGGTACGGACACCATGATCTTGGGACTGGAATCGGTACTCCAGGGAAATAAGTACAAACCCAAACGTGAAGATATGTGGGTCAATCGACTCTACAAGGGAAAGCGTATGGTGAGGACCATACTGGAGAAGAAGGGCGAGGGTGAAAAATAAGGCACCAAACTTTTCAACCCGGAATGAAGGGGAACTGATGACCGATGGCAGACCTGAAGATGAGGACTCCTATTATCATCGGTAGTTGAAAAAGTAGGGGGAGTATCAACGTGAGGGCATAATGGTACCATCTCGGTCTATCGGCGGATCTGTTTTCCGGAACAGAATAGGTGGGGAGGTATATCATCAAACCGTAGGTAAATATCCACATCCCCAATGCGATGAGCTGGTGGAGACCGAAGGATAAAGCCTCACCTATCAGCCCCCATGTACCATAGAGTAGAAAAACCCAATTGGGATGAAAGTCATACCTTTTCAACCACCATGCCTAGAAGACAAAGGCCGGCCACATCACCACGACCGAGGCTAGGAGCACGGTTTCGAAGTAGTTATCGCTTGCGGTGATGAATGATCTGCCGTATTCACCGCCAAAAAACCAGTATAGGTTCGTTGCCGTTACGGTGAAGACCTCGGAAAGCAGTGCCAGTGCGGTAGCTAGAAGTACGAATTTCAGCATCCACGAGTCGGGTGTCATACCTATAAAGGTCTTTATCCTTTTACGATAGGTGTACATTATCGTTCCGCAAATACCGATCCAGCATATCCATAGGGCGAATACTGCCATCAGTATTATAGCACGGTCGTTGGGGTCTGTCCCGGGAGTGCTGACGAAGGCGAGTAAAAGAAGGGTAAAGACGATACCGTAGACCAGTAAGATCTTAAGTACGAGTGCGGCCCCTTTACCTGACTGTGTTTTCCAATCCAGGTTGGGGACGGAGCCCATGAAGATCGAGTTTAGTGAGGAGATATAAGCTTTGTGCGGGTAAGGGATGGTCAATCATTCCCTGCCCCGTATCTATCATAAAAAATATTAAATAGTATATTTGCGTGCAATGGCCGATAAGATGAGACGAAACATACTCAAAAAAGACAAAAAAGGAGCACTCGAGGGGCTTCCTCTATACCTGATAATACTGGTAGTGATAGCCGGTGTGGGGACCGTGATCCTCGTGGGCTGGATGATGAGCTCGCAGTCGACCGAGCTGGATAGTATAGCAGTAAAAGATGCCACGATGAGACACACTTGGACCACTAACACCATAACTGCTTACGACCAAAATGGTAATCGTTTAGAAGGGGTTACCGTGACTCTTGAAGGCTGTGGAGTTAATCGTGTTGGTGAAACTGATAGTAACGGAGAGATACAATTTTCTAACCTAGATATAGAGCTGCCTCCTAACGAGAATTTTGGTACCATTCAAGTCATCGCTAGATACACCGGAAATGTTGAAACTACGAGGACAGCAACGATCACTGTCTCGAGAGCCGCACCCGAATGAGGTATATCTCTGCTGAACATAGACGAGATACTCGGACGCTCTCCGGGAATGAGCGAGCGCCTAGGATCCATAGGTTGCTGTCACCTCGGCAAGAACGTATCGTATCCCGGCGGCAAGTACGAGGAGATGGGCAGGACCTTCCTGGATATCGTATCGCCGCACTGCATGCTGGTTGTCGGTAAAAGAGGGACCGGTAAATCCTATACATTGGGTGTCCTGGCAGAGGGATTCGCCATGCTGGATGACAAACATTCCGAAAGAGTGGCACTAGTACTCGTTGACACCATGAGCGTATTCCACAGCCTGAAGAAGGAGAACACCAGCCCCCGGGAGATAGAGCGGATGAAGGATTTCGGAATCGAGCCGTGCATATGGCCCGGTAAGATACGGGTCATGGTGCCCCAGGCGGCAATAGACAAGGCGAATCGATCCGGTCATGAAATACACTACGACGAGATACTCACTCTGCCGTTATCCGACGTCGAACTGCACCAGTGGCTTACTCTCTTCGAGCTCAAAGTTACAGAACCTCTGGGCACCTTGCTTTCCAAGACCTTTTCCATACTCGGAAATGAAACAAACTACGGCTTCGAAGAGCTTTACTCGTGCATAGATGACATACCCGAAGAGGAGGAACGAAAGGAAGTGCTCAAAGGTCTTTTTGAGATAATAGAGGATACGGGCCTATTTACAAAACATTGTACGGAAAAACCCATCGCCCTGGGCGGTAAGATCACCGTGCTGGATATATCGTACTTAGGCCGTATGGGCCAGTACACACTGAGGAACCTTGTGGTATCGATCTTCGCAAGGAAACAGCTTGCGGAAAGAACTCTCTACACCACCATCGAGATGCAGTCCCAGTCGGGTCTTATCGAATCCGATACATCAAAGGATATAACAAGCGAACATCCCCTGATATACATGCTGGTGGACGAGGCACATCTATTCCTGCCTAGCGGGGGAGAAACCCTAGCTACTGAACCATTGATCGATTGGATAAAACTAGGACGCCATCCGGGCCTTTCACTCATCCTGGCCACCCAGGAACCGTCGGCACTTCACGAGAGTGCCATCAGGCAGTCGGACATAATCATCGCTCATAACCTCACCGCAAGAGACGACCTGGCCGCCCTTGGCATGGCCAAACAGTCGTACATGAAAAACGGCCTTGACCAAATGGTAGGTCAGATGGAGTTCAAAAGGGGACTGGCCATGGTTTTCGATGACAAAACCAGGGGACTTCAGCTGTGCATGATTAGACCAAGGCACACGTTACACACGGGTATCGATGCGTCGGCACTGACCCCCGAAGAACGGTAGAAAGGCTCAAAATTTATATACCCATGGAATAATGGTATAATGATGAGTGGGAACTCCAATAGACAGGTAAAAGGTTCCGTGATCAGAGGATATCTTAAGTACGTAAACCGCACATGGGGTGATCAAGGTATTAAAGAATTGATAGAGGCCATCGACATCGGATTGAGTGGGATAGAAGAACAGAGATGGTACGATATAGGCGTATTGAAAAATACACAATCGTGGATAGCCAAAAGCAAGGGGCGGAAGTACGTAAATATGGCAGGGAACTATGCGGTAAAGGACCTTGGTGTACTCTCTTATATCGTGCGTTTTTCAGATATGAGATCACTGCTGAAAAGAGCTTCTAAAAGTTATCACGAGGCTTACAATTTCGGTGAAGTCGATATAGATATAAAAGATAATAGTGCCGTCATCAGGATGAAGGATGTTGCCTTCGATGAATATGCATGTTCGGCCTGGAAAGGTGCCTTCCAAGGAATGCTCGAGATGACAAACACCATAGGTACGGTGGAAGAGACTCAGTGTCAGCGTAAAGGTGCACCGTACTGTGAGTTCGAGATCCGATGGAATAAGTAGGTCACACCATATTGTTACCTAGACTTTTTTTCCAGATGTCTTTCATTCTCAATACATCGAGTTCGACTATTTTCTTTCCGTTATAGTTAACGGTCAAGCGGTTACCACCTACGGTCCCTAGACGGCTCACCGGAACATTGAATTTCTCCTGGAAGTCAGCGGCATCTTCGGGAGATACCTCTACCAGCCATCTGGTATTGCTCTCGGAGAAGAGATATACGTCTGACGGTATCCCTGAATCCACCGTTATGTTCGTACCGATATCCCCGGCAATGCACATCTCGGCTAGGGTTATGGCAAATCCGCCGGCGGATATATCGTGGCAGCTCTTGATGAGACCACTTTCATGTGCATCCAGCATATCCTCCATGCTTTGATGCAGTCTTTCTACGTCGACATCAGGTACTGTTTTACTTGCACCACCGAGCATGTGGTAATACTCCGAACCACCCATTTCATCATGGGTCTCACCCACCATATACAGTAGATTACCGTCTTCCTTAAGGTCCATGGTAATCACCTTTCTCACATCCTTGACTATACCGCATGCGAGTATCGAAGGTGTTGGCTTGACGGGCCCCTTTCCCGTCTCGTTGTAAAAACTAACGTTACCGGAAACGAAGGGTATGCCGAGAGTTCTAGCCACCGCATCTAACCCAACCGCTGTTCTTTGAAAATCTCCCAGTCTGTCGGGTTTCTCCGGGTTGCCGAAGTTAAGACAGTCTGCGAAGGAATGCGGCCGTGCGCCCACCGATACAATGTTCCTTATTGATTCGTCAATGGCCGACTTGGCCCCCTTCTCGGGGTCTAGGCTGCAGGATCGTGGATTTACATCCGTAGTGATGGCGATCCCACGGTATGAATCTTCCAGCGGTTTGATCACACATGCGTCTCCGGGGCCCTCGCTACCGAGTACACCCTGCAGGGGCTTGAGCACGGTGCAGCCCCTTACCTCGTGGTCGTACTGCCGTATCACCCATTCTTTACTACTGATGTTATCCTGACCCAGTAGTTCCAGGATCGGTTCGCCGTAGTCATCAACGGTCTCGGTGATGTTCTCCACTAGGGAGTCAGTATGGCTTACCACCCTTTGTTCCCTGCAGTACGAGGGCCCCCCTGTCTGGAACTCAAGGTCCATATCCAATATCAGTTCGGAGTCATAATAGACCTTTATGTCTCGCTTCTCCGTCACATTGCCGATTATGGCTGCCTCCACATCCCATTTTTTACATATCTGAAGCACCCTTTCAACATCCTCCTTTTTTACGGCGTACATCATCCGTTCCTGACTCTCCGAGACCCATATCTCCCAGGGCGCCATCCCGGGCTCCTTCAGGGGAACCTTGTCCAATTGTATCTCGGCGCCGTATCCTGCCGCCAGGGCCATCTCTCCGGCAACACAAGAAAGTCCGCCGCCGCCGAAGTCCTTCATCCCCTGCAGCAATCCTTTGCGATTGAGCTCAAGGCTCACGTGTATCAACGGTTCCTTGGTTATGGGGTCACCCAGCTGTACCGCGCCTATGTCTTCCTCTTCCGATTTGTCGTGCAATTCTTCCGAGGCGAAGGTGACTCCGTGGATACCGTCCCTACCGGTCCTCCCTCCGGCCATTATGAAAATATCTCCGGGTTTCTTGACCCGACTGCGTATCAGTTCGTCCTTGCGTGCGATACCGATGCAGCCGACGTTAACAAGGCAGTTAGAGGTATAGCTCTCGTCAAAGTAAACCATACCCGCTACGGTGGGTATCCCGAGTCTGTTACCGTAATCACTTATGCCCTCTACTACACCGTGGAACAGGAAGCGGGGGTGTTTGGTCCCCTGGGGCAATCTATCATCATCAGCATCGAGCAGCCCGAAGAAAAGCGGGTCCACGAATGCTAGCGGTTGAGCACCCATGCACACCACATCACGGACGATACCGCCGATTCCGGTTGCCGCACCGCCGTAGGGCTCGATAGCCGAAGGGTGGTTGTGACTCTCGAGTGCGACCACATATGCGTGTTCATCGTCGAATTCGACGACTCCTGCATCTTCTTCTATAACATAAATATTCTGTGGAGCATCTATTCCGAAAACCGTATTCTTGAGTATTAATTTTGACGATTTGTAACAGCAGTGTTCCGACCATGCCTGGCCCAAGGCTTCCAGTTCGATGTCGGTGGGATCTCTGCCAAGCCTGCAAAAATATTCCTTTACCATCTTCATCTCGTCAAGGCTCAGGCCCACACGACTTTCACGGCTTATCTCCTCCAGATCTGCGTCTTCCGCCTCCAATATATTCACATCGTACAGCTCGAAGGGCACATCTCTTCTGACGTAGTGCTTCATCTCTAACCCTCGATTATAAGGATATCATATGTCTGGATCACCGGGTTGGCTAGAAGTCGTTTGCACATAGCTTCGACTTCCTTCAGTGCCTCTTCTTCCGCAACATCCTTACCGAGGTCGATCTCGAATATCTTACCCGATCTAACGTCTTCGACATCCCAGCCCAGCAGATTCAAAGCCTTCTTTGTGTTCATGCCTTCCGGGTCGGTTATCCCTTTCTTCAGTTCGATTATGACTTCCGCGACTACCATGTAACCACAGTGATGGATACGGTCGGGGTTTATTATGTTTTCTTACAGGGGCTGCGGTTTGAACAAACCTTTATTATAGTCCGTCCATTCACCAGTGGTGCATGAGATATGACTAACGTAGAGATGATAAACGACAGGCCGGCGATACGCATACCGGATAAACGCCGGTCGGAACTGGACGAACCGAATATTTGGAACATAATGGAGATAGGGGATAGGGGACGTGGGCACGTACCGCCGTACGGTAACCGATGCCGACTTAAGGCTGTTCGCGGGAACAACGGGTGACACCAATCCCTATCACTTCGACGATACTTACGCGGAGAAAGGGCGATTTGGAAAACGGGTCGCCCACGGCATGCTGGTCACTGGTTACATATCTACCGTTCTCGGGACCATACTGCCGGGTGCCGGTACCATATATCTCGAACAGAACCTCAAATTCAAAAAACCCGTCTTCCTGGGCGATACCATCACCGCAGTTGTCGAGGTACTGGACATCCGAAAGGACAAACCCATAGTCACCCTGCGAACGGACTGCATCAATCAGGACGGTATCACCGTAGTCGAAGGGCGTGCCGTCGTCTTTGTGGAATACGTGGATGTGTGAGTCCGTAGTGATCAGGCCAACCTCTCAGCCTTGCCACTCTTCAGGTCCCTGTTCGGCGATAAAAGTTCGTAAACATCCCGACCCATGGCAGGTTTACCTCTAGCTATATGGCTTGCCAAGTTGTATCCCACACCAGGCCCCATCATGAATCCCTGGCCACACATCCCTATACCCAGATACATGTTATCTACCTTAGGTGCCCTGCCTATGACGGGCACACCGTCCGGGGTCATGGGGTACAGACCCCGCCACTGTCTCCTTACAGTCAAACCCTTTAATCTGGGTATCAGTCCCACCAGTCGTTTTGTGATTATCGGCATGAATTCCGATGTTTCTCTCCTGTCCAGCCCCACGATGGGCTCCAATGGCGTGTAACAGAATATCAACTGGCCGCTCTCCGTCTGACCGAAATAGAAGTTCTTGGTTTTTCCCTCTGCCCCCTCACGTATATCAACCACAAGCGGTTCCAGGAACGGCCTTACCGGTGAAGTGATACCAGCTTCATGACTGTCAGGGATGACAGGTATGTGGAAACCCGCCATCTCACATATCTCCGTGGCATTTGCACCGGCGGCATTCAATACATTGTCGGTTGAGTAGCTTCTCCTTTCCGTATGCACGGTTGTCACCCTGTTTTCTTCCACGGTCATATCTGTGACCTTCTCCCTGAACTTGAACACAACCCCCATTTTTCCGGCCTCCTGGGTGAACGATTCGATGGCCATCAGGGGAGATACCTGTCCGTCCTCAGGTGAGAGAGTACCACCTCTGAGTCCGTCCATGTTGATACCAGGTACTGCGTGTGCGATCTCATCGGCATCAACCCAGTTTATGTTCAACCCGAACTCTTTCTGTACGGGGAGCATGGATCTAATGTTTTCCTCATCGTGCTCCGTGTATATGGGGAAACAGTATCCGCCTTGTTTCCAGCCTATATCAGTTCCCATCTTTTCATGCCAGGCGGAGAATATCTCCAGGCTCTTTTTGCATATCGTTATCTTGGCCGGGTGTGAGTGGGTTGCCCGGGTCCCTCCTATGGCCGCCTTGTTCTCGCCCTGTCCCGAAGCGGCACGGGAGTCGATGCAAAGTACCCTCATGCCCTCCTTTGCCAGGAAGTATGAGCTTGGTACACCCACACTACCTGCTCCTATGACGATCACATCGTATTCATCCATCAGCGTTCGTCACCCCCCTTAATAAAGGCCAAAAGGGGTACTTCCTGGGTAAATGGTCTTTCAACGTGAGGTTCCACCTCGGCATCCCTACCGAGTACCCGGTTGAATATGCGAATGACGAGCTCCGTGCACGTCTTACCGCCGCAGGAACCCATGCCGACGCGAAGGCCTGCTTTCAGGGCATTGAAGTCCGTACAATCATGCTTTTTGATGTACCTCACTATCTCGCCCTTGGTCACTCTCTCGCACCTGCATATTATTGTGTTATCTTCGTCCTCGGTTGTCATGAGACTGCCTTGATCAGGCATTTCCTCAGGGTACAAGCGGAGCCCGGCCACTGCCTCCGCCTGGTCCATGGGTACCTCTATCTGAAGGAGGGTTCGTCTGTCCTGCCAGTCCGTCTTCCTCACGGCCACTACCCTTCCCTCGCCCACGGGTTCACCCTCAAAATCCACCGTTTTCACCACACGGGACGGTTCGATCATTCCTTCGGGCATCTCCCAAGGTAGCGTTACCAGTGCCTTTTTCCCACTATCGTCGTATCCTTTATCTACAAGAGTTATGGCGAGGCCCGGACATATTGCAACACACCTGGCGCACCCTATACAGTCCTCCCGCATGAACGGTATCCCCGTCATGGTACCGTCGCTGGTCCGTATGGAGTCCCTGGGGCATACGGCTGTACACGGATTGCAAGGGATCTCCTGAATGCATCTGATCACCGGATAGATACGGCTGTCATGTGGATTTCTGACCTCAAATTCGTAGGTCGGTCCCGGTTTTCCCCTGAGCATCCCCAGGATCCGGTACCACTCATCGGGTATCTCCACTTCGTAACCCATATCTCTGAGCATCTGCTTTCCTGTGATGTGACCGCTGAATATGGCTGCCGAAGCCTCGGCGATAACGTCGGCATCGCCAGCTGCATATACCGACAGATCGAACTCCCTGGCCTTCTTTAGCAACTCGTCAACCGGGGCAAGTCCCACGGCCACAAGAAGTGTGTCCACACTGAAGCTTCTCTCTGTGCCCGGCAGGGGGTTGAAATCCTTGTCTATCCGGGCGATGGTCACCTTTTCCAACTTACCTTCGCCCTCGGCTTTGAGTACCGTATGAGAGGTCCAAACCGGTATACCCAACCGCTTGATCTTATCCAGATGTACTTTGTAGCCGCCGCAGGATGGCAGTGCCTCTACCAAACCCAGCACATCTATACCGGCCTGTAGTGCGTGATACGCGGCTATCAGTCCAACGTTGCCACCACCCACTATGAATAGTCTGCTGGCCGCCTTCACCATATCCCTGTTCACAAGGGTCTGGAACGCACCCGCACCGTACACACCGGGTAGATCGCAGCCGGGGAAGGCGATGGTCTTTTCCCTGGCACCGGTGGTTATCAGCAGGTGTTTTGGTTTAACCAGTACGTATACATCGTTCCTTAGAACACCTACATAGCCATCTGAGAAAACGCCGACCGCAGGGGAATTAAGCCATACTTCCACCCCCCCCTCACCTTCCAATTCTTCCGCCATCAACACGCCTATGTCCATCCCGCGCATCCCTGCGTTGCAGTCCCTAACAGAGCCGAAGAAATTATGTGTCTGCAAACCCAGCTTTCCCCCCGGTTCATGCTTGTCATCCGCTATTATGATACGAAGGTTCGCAGCAGTCAATTCCGTAGCTGCCGCCATCCCAGCCGGGCCTGCACCCACTATGAGTATGTCCGTTTCCACCACTTTGACCGGTTCGAAATCCGGCATCTCGTCGTCCGCAGGCAGATCGGGTAGACCTTCTATGGAGCGAACGTCCATGCCCTCTTCCACAGGGGTGATGCACGCCTTTTTTGGCTGACCGTTGACCAGGACCAGACACTGGGCGCACTGGCCGTTGGCACAGAATATACCCTGGGGTGCTCCGTCTCTGTGATGCGTGTTGAATACGTCGATACCGTTAGCTATCATGGCCGTTGAGATAACATCGCCCTCTCGAGCAATGTAGGGAACGCTGTTGAAACTGAAGTTTATGGCTGCCCCTGCTCTGGGTGCCAGGACGGGATGTTCGTCTATTCGCTTGTCAGGGGCCATCATTCATCACCTCCTATCAGGGTGGAAAGGTAACTGTATATGTCCATCACCTCCACCGGACTGGTGTTCCAGCCGGCGTTCACGGCTTTAATGTGTGACGCACACACCGTGGAGCCGGTGACGACTATACGAGCGCCTTCCCTTTCAGCGATATCGAGTAGCGCTTTCACACTGTCACGTGAATTTGCCCTCACGTCCCTCCATCCTGAGTTACCGCAGTCCCCTTCACTTCTCACCACCCGGAGACCGGGTATGGACCCTAGGAGAGCAAGGCAATCCTCGTCGAATGCATCACCGTCGGTACATGAAGGGTGATACGCGACGGTCTCGTGGACCTCCGGGAATCTTAAGCGACCGTTGAGGATACCGGGTAGCGAAACGACCTGGCAACCGAAATTCATATTCTTGAAGTCATCGTAGCATTCCGGTGTAGGTATGATCAAGGTATCGCAATCCCAGGAATCCAGTCTCTTCACCATCGTTTCCGTGTACCTACGGTATAGTTCCTCCATCCCCAGTTCTTTCAAACGGGTACCCGAGTTGTGTATCCCTGGGGCCAAGGCATGATCCACGTTCCCTGCCTTCAGCAGGCGTGCTACGATGTCCAGTAGATCCGTATCCTGTAAACCATAGGCCCTGAACACAGGTTCCGTGATCCCCATGTCCCCGTATGCAAGGAATGTGGTACTGTCCCCCTCAGGGTCCCGGACCACGTCCGGCTGTGCCATGAGCACGGTGATCGCATCCAGACATCGGCCCAAACCCGCTTTGGGCTCGGACAGTATACCTGTGCTCCATGCTAGGGGTTTATATTCATGGTCGATGGTTCCGGCATCTTCCGTATACAATATCCTTTCGGGGGATACATCCGCCGCACGGAGTATATTTTGACATGAATCCACAACGTCCGCTCCTGTCCGGGGACCATGAAGGTAATGACATCCGTCTTCTCCACAGCCCCTGATCACTACCGCCTTCACACCCATGGATAGGGCGGCGATAAGCAGGGCCGGGGAAGTTCTCCGTGTACATTGCACCACCACCTCTCCCGGTAGTGTGCCGAGTCCTGTTTTACCCGGTTCCCATATACAGGATATCGTTATCACGTCTTTTTCCGAAGCGCGCAACTCATGTGAGATACTAGCAAGTATTTTCATGTCATCCATAGAGCCCATCATCAACGCACCGGAAGGACACGCCCCTGCACAGGCGCCGCAGCCTCTGCACGCGGAGATGTCCACATCGGCGTATTGAGTACCGTCCTGACGGAATATCGTCCTGATGGCTTTGTAGGGGCAGGCCTCTTCGCACCTTCCACACGAGATACAGAGTTCACGGTCCACACGAGCGAGATAGGGCTCAATGGTAATTTCCACCGTGGTGTCTTTCGTCTCTATCTCGAAACCACCTGCGCCCTTCTCCAAAGCAGATCTGGCCAGATCCACCGGTACTTTTGCCAGGACTCTTTCACCCGTATCCGGTATCGATATTACAGCGTTACGATAGTCGCAGACTGCCAGGCACATGTCGCACACATCACAGCTGCCGCACCTTCTGCACCGTAAAGCCTCGTTGATAGCATCTCTTTCAGTAATACCCAGATCTATCTCATCGAAGGTGGACGTGCGCTTGTTCGGTGGTATGAAAGAGGAGATGCATCTGTGACCCTCTCGGAGAGACGGTGTCTCAACTATCAGCATCTCCGACGGCGGTATCCCTGTTACCTTTTTGCCCAGATATCTCATCACTCCATACGCGGCTACATGACCGCTCCCGATGGCGTCCACTACCGTTGACGGACCGGTGACCAAGTCTCCCGCTGCGAACACTCCCTCGACGGAGGTCATACCGCTGTCGTCGACTACGGGAGTACCCCACATTGTGAGGTCCATCCCTTCCGGAAGAACCGATGGGTCAACCTTCGAACCTATGGCCAGTATCACACTGTCTGCATCCAGTCTGAAGTGATCGCCTGGTATGGGCATGGGTCGCCTCCTGCCTGATCCGTCGGGTTCTCCCAGTTCCGCTCTCTGAAATCTCACGGACACTCCCGGCTCGATCTCCAGGGGTATCGCCAAGAAATGAAAATCGATGCCCTCCTCCTTCGCATGCGCTATCTCCACGTGATCCGCCGGCATCTGCTCTTCCGTTCTCCGGTAGGCTATCGTAACATCCGCTCCAAGGCGTACGGCGGTCCTCGCGGAATCCAAAGCGGCGTTTCCTCCGCCGATGACTATGGTCTTGTCACCCAGTCGCACCCGCTTCCCCTGGGAAACATCCTTTAGGAATTCCAGACAGTCCATGACCCCGGAACCGTCCTCACCAGGTATCCCGGGCAGTACCGGTTTCTGGCAGCCTGTGGCCATTATCACCGCCGAATAGCAGCTTTCCAGCAATTTTGCCGGTTTGTTCACCCTCTCTCCGGTCACTATCTTGACCCCAATGGATTCGATATCTCGGATCTCGGACCTCACTATATTCTTGGGTAGTCGAAAGTCCGGTATACCCCACGAAAGGAGTCCTCCGGGATCTCTGGAACTGTCGTAAACCGTTACCTCGACACCTTCCATCGCCAGATCGGAACTTGCAGTCAGGCCTGCGGGACCCGAACCTACGACGGCGATCTTCTCTTCATGTATAATTTCCCGTGGTGCCCCCCGTTCCTTCCTGGAGAGTTCGTGATCCGCGGCGAACCGTTTCAGGTTTTTGATAGAGATAGGATCGTCGATATCTTTCCGGTTACATTCGTCCTCACAAGGGTGTGTACATATCCTACCACAAATACCCGGAAAGGGGTTTGCCCTTCGGATAACACGCACGGCGTCCTCGTACCTCCTGTCGGCGATCAGATTAACGTATGCCTTGATGTCGATACCGGCGGGGCACTCTTTGGCACAGGGTGTCTGTCCTTCCGTATATATATCGTACTCTCCGGCAGGTCCTATCAGATGTCCATTGCCCTTGATCATATCGTTAAGTGTCGTACCCTTATCGGGCTTACAGATACGTTTTGCAGCCATCGGACGAACGGATACCACGCTATGATAAAAATCATTCGCTGTGACGTAAGAGTTTTTGTCTTATATCGGTAACAACCGCTCCGGTTCTTTCTTCGTCTCCGTCAAGTTCATGCAATTGTTTGCACAAGGATACCATAATTTTATGCAACCGATTGCACAAACAGTAAATTATTTATGTAACAAATTACATGGTATGATGTATGAAAGAAGAAGATGATATCATAGATTACCTTGAACATGTACTGTCCACGTTGGATACAAGGGCGCAACGGATGGTCACGTATCCAGATGGCCGCGATATGAAAAAAAGATTCCATGGATATAAATTGGAAAACATGGTCGAAGCTTTTTTAAAAGGAGAATCCACAAAAACAATAATATTGATGCCGGGGTTAAGAGGCACTGGGAAGACCACACTGCTATTCCAGTTATATGATCAGTATAAAACACGATTCGATCCCGGGAACATCTTTTTTCTGGAATGTGACAGGATAACCGAGGTCGTCAATACAACCCTGTCCGATGTATTGAGCGTTTATGAAAACAAAATATTAAAAGATAATTTTGAAAGTCTGGATGAAAAAGTGATGATCTTGGTGGATAAAGCACACTATCAAAGGGAATGGGCTCCGATTGTAAAGTCGTTTTCAGATCGGTCCCATAACGTACTTTTTATCGTCACCGGTTCATCTTCCCTGTCCTTTGAGACCACCACGGATCTGGTAAGACGCTCTTCCACGGAAAAACTGTTTCCACTTTCCTTCACCGAATATATTCTTTTAAAGGGGTATATTCATGATGGAAAGAACATAAGACCTCCTGCGGGGCTCGTAGAAGGATTTTACAAATCCTGTTTCGGAAACCTCTTGCCCGAAGAGAGGTTTGATATATTGCAAAAATGCACCGTCGAGGCCAGAGCGAGCTATCTACCAAAGGTAGGGAATGTCGGCATCAAGATGGAGGAATATATGATCAAAGGAACTTTTCCTTTCACCATCCCGGAAGAGGAAGAAACGGTGTTCGAAGAACTGTTTGATATCTGCAAAAGGGTGATCCATGAGGATTTGCCACAATTCTCAAGCTTGAGCTCAAAATCGATAGAAAAGGTGATATCAATTTTAAGGGTGATAGCATGTTCTTCAAGAGAAGTTTCTCTACAAACCATAGCTGATTCGGTGCAGAATATTTCACCCCGTACGATCTCAGAGATATTTAATGTGCTGCAAAGGGCGGGGATAGTTTACATCTTTGAACCCTTCGGGAGTACGGCAAAGAAAGTGATCAGCAAATCTCCTAGATATTATCTTTTTACCCCAAACCTCCAGGCTACCTTTCAGTGGATGACCGGAAAGTTGGACAGAAAGTCCGATAATATGGGTATGCTATTAGAAACTGCAGTTGCCAACGCTCTTTATCGCTTATCGGATACACACAAAGAGATAGCCCGATGCTGGCACGATCATAAAAAAGGCGGGGCCGACTTCATAGTTGACCTGAACAACGGACAACGGTCGGTCGTGGAAGTGGGTTGGGGCAAGAAGGGTACAAGACAGGTTCTGAACGGCTTGAAACGTGTAGAAGGAGATTATGCGCTGGTGGTGAGTGATAGGCTGGAAGAACACCAAAAAAAAGAGCTGAACGATAAGACGGTCGATATCTACTTCATCCCGAAAGAAATGTTCATGATGATCTGAGCTGATGGGTGCTGGGGATCGAAATCGATCAATTTTTTTACTCCTCAGCTTTGCTCGGATAATAAGAAATGCAGCTGGAAGCAGAGTTTCCTCCCACTTTTTAGGGTGTAGAATTCTTATAAGATTTCTACACCCTATACAACGCCAAAAGAAGAAGGGACTTTCTCCTGGGAAGATGAGAGCCGATGGTATCTATGGTACTTTGGATAATCGAAAAAAATTTAACAAAACGGATACTGAGT